>JBOEFV010000016.1:0-49400 GCA_050633065.1 Bdellovibrionales bacterium | reverse complement strand
TTTGATGAGGCCGTCTAGGGAGGTCTCCGAGCATAGTTGAGGGTTTTTGAATGTTGCTTTGAATGATTTCATTATTAGTGAAGGTCCATTCAAAACCAAAATAAGCCTGACTGTGCGCCAAGCTTATATAAAAGGTAAAAAAAGAAAATACTAAAAAGGTTTTTATCACGACCTACATCATTAAATTACAAGTTGTTCTTTCAAGGCTTTTTTGGACAGCCAGGGGAAAGTCATCATAACCCTCAGCTCTTTGTAAAAACCCGTAAGGCGTTCGAACTTCCTTGTCAAAAAATTCAGCTACATCACTATATAAAGGAGCTTGAGTGGACCTTTGTGATAAAGGACTAAGAATCCCTCCTGCATTTTGAACGGGAACAAAATCACTACCTTCATAAACAACTATAGGGATGCCATTTACAGTAATGTCGTTATTTATTAAAAAATCTTTTCGAGCGCGAAGTCGGCTTAGTGAGGCAGAGGCAAAGTTTGGAATTGTTCCGTCTCCTGAAACATTAATGGCCAACCTGATAGCGCGACTTGGAAGGTCTAAGAGGTACTTCCCTGATGCTTCAAGCATATTAGTCAGCTCTGTGGTTTCACTTAATCCATAGGTAACTGACGGGGAGGGGTTTTTAGAGAGATTGTCAAAAAAGTTTGAAAGTTTTGAGACTTCTTCAGGGCCGCTCATTTTTGTTGCCGGATAAGCAACGGCAGCTTTTTCAGCCCAGAGAATAACTGAGATTTCGGTACACTGACATCCTAAAAGGTTTTGTTGAACCATGGGGGATAAAAAAGCGTCGCGGTAACCTTTTAACTGAGTCTCCATTTCTTTTTTATCAACTGAACCTGAAACATCTATTGCTAAAACTAATGAAAGGTCAGGTCGGGCTCCGCTACAAGTGGATGCCTCTCCAACAAAAGGAGTAAGAAAAATTAATGATAAAGGAATTAGTTTTTTAAAAGACATCATATTATAAAACCTTCTTGTTGCAGCCTTTTTGTTCTTTGATGGCCAAGCAATTTGTCCATTTTTCACTTGCTGCAATGATTGTTTGTGGGGTTTTTTTAATGTCTAAGCTATCCCAAACCTGTAAGGCTTCAGTATACTCAGCCTGTATGCGATTACAGGTGTTTTGGATGGTTTTACAAGAATCTGAAGCAAACACATTTGTTGCTAAAGATAGGGTAAAAATAAGAGCAATAAACTTCATAAACAGCCTTTCAAGTAACGTTCAGTAGGCTGGTTATATCATTTTGGAGACGAATTTTGGGAAAAAGGCATCAAAAAAGTGCCTAAATGTAGTTTTTCTAGAACTGTCTAATCTTTGTCTGCGTCTGCTTCTTTGATTTTTTCGTGTTTAACAGAGTCAGTCACATCAATTTCGTTCTCATCTTCAGTGATGCCTTTTTTAAACCCTCTAATGGCTTCACCCATTGATTTTCCTAAGCCTGGAAGCCTTTTAGGGCCGAAAAGAACAAGAACGATTACTAAAACAACGCCTATTTCCATAGGGCCAAGTCCGAATGCCATTGTGTATTCTGGTAAATTTTGACTGTTCATAATCTAGTCTCCTTCTTCTTCGTACTCATCAGTTTTCTCATCAGAATCGTCTAAATGCAATCCTTCTATGGAATCGCGGCCATTGAAGGCGTCAATCCAGATTCCAAGGTCGGGGCCGCTGATTAAAGCGTAAAAGAATAGAGCTAAGGGGAAGGATCTTTGACTTAATAGGCCAAGGCGACGGCGCGGCCCTTTTTGTGAAAAGGCGTTGTAATCAAGTAGAGCTGGAAGAATTCTAAAAGCTTGTTCAATATGTGTAAGCTCAGCATTAAAAGCTCCAAGCTCAAATTTCATAAATTTTTGAATACTCTCATCCTTTATCCAAGTCAGTAGTTCTTCATACTCAAAATCAGAATTGGCAGTGATTGCTGTAGCCCATGAAAAAACTCCAAGAAGCTGTGCAGGGTCTAAAGACATGCGGTGCTCATAATCTAAAGACTCAATAATATTAAAAACTTTTCTTAAAGATCCCTCTTCTAGAGTCAGCGATTCAAACGTTGGAAGAATCTTATCGATGACTTTTAAATCTTTTAAAGCCGTGAATGCTCTTCCAGGATTCTTAAGGGTTAAAATCTTTAAGAACTCTTCGCGCTTTCTTGGTAGAGGTGAGAGTTTTAGCTCATCTGCAAATTCAGCTAAGCCTTGATTGAGTGTTGGTTCAATTTGTAAACCTAACTTTGCTGAAAACCTAATGGCTCTTAAAATTCTGATTGGATCTTCAGGAAGTCTGTCTTCAGGTTTTCCAATAAGTTTTAACCAGCCATCTTTCATATCTTGAATGCCGTTTGTGTAGTCTAAGACGGTTTGTTTAACAGGGTCATAAAAAAGAGCGTTACAAGTGTAATCCCTTCTTTGGGCGTCTTGTTTAGGAGTTCCAAAGATATTATCCCCATCAGGAAGTTCTTCAGCGTTTTCACCTGGAAGAAGCCCTCTTCTAAAAGTTGAGACTTCATATTGAATCTCTCCGCGTCTTACAAGGACGAGTCTAAAGCGCCTTCCAATAATAAAAGCGTTTTTAACAAGTTTTTTAACCTGCCTTGGGCGGGCAGTGGTTGAAATGTCAAAATCTTTTGGAGTTAGCCCCATGAGTAGATCTCTAACGCAGCCGCCAACTAAATAGGCTGTGTGCCCACCTTCTTGGAGCTGTTTAACAATTTTTAGGGCGGAGGAATCTATTAGCGAATGGTCAATTGGCGAAAAATTTAGAGTAGAAAGGTCCCGAGGATGAAAAATAGATTGTGAAATGCTTAAAACTCCTTATAAAAATACCTATGCTTTCAGACACAGCTTATTTTATAAATTCTTTTTATGTTAGACTGCTTGGATTAGAGGAGGGTTTAGTCTCATTATCCAAACCTAAGCTCATATTCTTACACGGTTTACTAGGTAATGGTCAAAACTGGATTCCTATAGCTAGGGCCTTAGAGGAAAAATTTACTATTCTGCTTATTGATCAAAGAGGGCATGGGAAGACAAAGCCGGTTTCTGGTGATTTTCGGCCTGAAGACTTCTCTAAAGACCTTTTGGAGGTAGTAGACGAACTTGGCTGGGATAAATTCTCACTTATTGGGCACTCTTTGGGTGCAAGAACGGCTTTTTACTTTGCGTCTCATTACCCAGAAAGACTAGAGAAAGTTATTTTTGAAGACATAGGCCCTCATAAAACAGGTGCTGCCTCAGAAAAAACAGATGTGATGATTAACTTTGTGCCTGTTCCTTTTGCAGGAAGGGCTGAGGCTAGGGAATTTTTTCAAAGTGAGTTTGAGCCAAGGTATGGAAAAACATTGTCTGACTATTTGTATAGCAACTTAAGTAAACAAGAGAGTGGAATGGACTGGCGTTTTAATAAGGCAGGCGCTTTAAGATGCATTGAAATAGGCAAAGAGTCTGATTTTTGGACTGAGTTTAATGCTATAAGTGTTCCTAATCTCATTATTAGGGGTGAGAAGTCCGAACATTTGCCATTAGAGGTATATAAAGAGATGCTGGAGAGGAATTCTAATTCTGCAGGAGTTGAAATTCCTGGCGCAGGACATTGGGTGCACTTTGACCAATTTGGTGATTTCGTGACACAAGTAGATAAATTTTTATCGGAGTAATATATAGATATGAGTAATTTTTCTGATTATGGGCTACATCCCAAAATTAATAGTGCTATTGAAAAATTAGGTTTTAAAGAGCCTTCAAAAATTCAAGAAAAATCAATTCCGATACTGCAGTCGGGACAAGATGTTGCAGGTTTAGCTCAAACAGGAACAGGAAAGACTGCTGCATACCTTATTCCAACTCTTCAAAGACTTTATAAAACTAGAGAGACTGAAGGTCATGAAGAGCAACATGCAGATGTAAAAGCTTTTGAGAACTGGGGCCCTAGAAATCAAGTTTTGATTCTAGTCCCAACGCGTGAACTTGTTGAACAGGTGGCTCAAAACTTAAAAGACTTAGCTCCTGAAAAAGATTTCACATACGCTGCCATTTACGGTGGTGTTGCATATGAAAAACAAAAAAAGAATTTAGAAGACGGTGTTGATTTTGTAATTGCAACTCCAGGTAGACTTATTGATCTTTATAAAGAAAAATTCTTTGACCCAACTCAAGTTAAGTCAGTGATCTTTGATGAGGCTGATCGTATGTTTGATATGGGTTTTAAAGATGATATGAAATACCTTCTTGATCGTATTCCAAGAGACCGTCAGTTCTTAGTATTTTCAGCAACTCTAAATTTTGATGTTTTAACTGTAGCTTATGAGTACGGTTCAAACCCTGTTGAAATTGAAATTGATAGATCTTTACCAAAAACTGAACAGGTTAAAGATGAAATCTTACATGTAGGGCATAATGAAAAACCAAAGTTCTTACTTTCTGTTTTAAAAGAAAATGAGTATGAGCAAGCAATTGTCTTTTCAAACTTTGTAAGAACAGTTCCTAAGGTTGAAAAATTCTTAAGAGAAAACGGTTTAAAAGCTATGGGGCTTTCAAGTGCGCTATCTCAAGGTCAAAGAACAGCTGTGATGAATAAGTTTAAAAGTGGTGAGATTAACATTCTTGTTGCTACAGATGTTGCAGCCCGTGGACTAGATATTGAAAACGTTGATTTAGTTGTAAACTTTGAACTTCCTGATGACTCTGAAAACTATGTTCATAGAATTGGTAGAACAGGTAGAGCGGGTAGAGAAGGTGTTGCTGTATCAATTGTTTCTGAAAAAGATGTTGCTGCTTTAGACAGGCTTCAAAGCTTTTTAGGTTCAAAACTTACAATTGGTTGGATGGATGATGCTGACTTAGTAGATGACTTTAAACCTTTCCCATACACTTACGACCCTAAAGGTGGAGTAAGAGATGTTAGGGCTAAGAGAGGTGAGGACAGCAGACCTAATCGTGGTGGCCCAAAAGGTAGAGACAATAAAAGACGTGACCATAAAGGTGGTGGCGACAGAGATAGAAAAAGAAGTGATAAGAAATTTTCTAGAGATGATCGTAAAGATAAAAAAGATTATAAGAAAAAGGATTATAACGCTGAACCTATGACTGCAGCTCCGGCTAAACCAAAATCCAATAAGAAAAGAAAGCCTAGTAAGCGTTATGCAAACTACAAAACAGTTTCTAAAGGAACTGGTAAAGGCGGACTACTGAGTAAAATATTTGGAATGTTCAAGTAGAAAAATAGACAAACATTTTAAATGTATGAAGAAGCTCTTGCAAAAGAGCTTTTTTCATTTGTGCATTATTCATTAGGGTTAACTGTGAGAGAGCAGGCTGGCACTAGTTTTTTATCGGGGCCACGTTCAATCATGGCGATATCAAGGTATGCGACTTTAAAAACTCGTTCATACCCCATGGGGAAAACTCCTCCCATGAAGCAAAAAAGTTGAGGCTTTTTACTTTTTATTTTTTCTTTGAAAGACTTAGAGCAGGTTTTCAAAGACGTTAGAAAGGTTTCCTTTTTCTTCTTGTGATGTGCTTTGTTGAGGTTACTCACGATGTAATATACATTCCATGGGTTCACCCTGTATTTTATATCAATAATACTATGATATTTTTTCTTTCCCTTTACAGCTTTACGCTCAGAGACAGCTACAGGTCCTGCGTACCCAGAGTGTTCCACCTTGATAGATATGGAGTCTTTAGTTTCACTCAAGATCTCTAGTACGTTAAGCGAGTCACACCCTCCTCCGGCGTAAACGGTAAGTGGGGTAAGTGATAAAAGTATAAGTAGTGTAAGAAATTTCATAAAAGCCCTTTTTGTTTGAGAGTTGTTATGAATTTAAAACACATTCTTGGTTGAGAAGTTTCAAGTATTAAGGGTATTTAAGTTTTTTTTAAATAAAATGCCTGATTTACAATCAAAGCTTACATGTAAGAACCCTGGGGTATCCTTTGTGGGAGTGAAGAGTTGTTTCTTGTGGAATCTTATTGAGGAGAGGTTTTGAGCAGATACGCCGGAATAAATGGTTTTAACACCTTCCCTAATTAGGTGTTTCTCTCTATTTAAAGATAAAAAAGTCCCAATACCTTGTCTTCTAGCAGTCTTTTTAATGGTGATTCCCATGTTGTAAAACCCTGTTGGAGATGAATAAAGGATTTTGTTTTGCGCTAAAAGATCAGAATGAAAATATCGGCAGAAGCCTAATACTCCAGACTCATTTAGGGCTACGAATAAGCGATGGGGTTTATCTGTTGAGTTGATGTCGATTTCATGCACAAAGCGGTCCTTTGCTTTTTGTAGATCTGAAGATTCATGCTCTTGTGAGATTTTTAAAATCTGCATTAGGTGCTCATGACTTGCTAATTCAAAAATAAGACGAGGATCTGGTTTTGAGCTTTTTACCGTGTTGTCATAGGGTTCAAACTGCATGAGTCTAGATTACTACTTTTTTTATTAAGGTTAAAGCCTAGGGCTTGTGCCCTTAAAAGTGTTATTTTATACCTTAGAGGGTATAAATATAGGTAAAAATCTAGTTTTTATACCTCATCGGGTATAAAAATAGTGAAAAATACATTTTTATACCTCATCGGGTATAAATAATAATAAAAACATAGTTATTATACCCTTTAAGGTATAAAATATGAATATGCAAAATGTAGGCGATTATGTAAGACGTAAAAGAAAACAAACAGGCTTAACACAAGTAGAACTTGCAAAAAAAGCAGGTGTTGGTTTGAGGTTTGTGAGAGAGCTTGAGCGCGGAAAAGAAACTCTTCGGTGTGATACCGTAAATCAAGTGTTGGCACTTTTTGGAACTCGCTTAGCTGTAGAGGTGAAAAAAGGAAGTGATGGATGAGTAGGAAAGGCGATGTTTATTATAAAAACATAAAAGCCGGAGTGATTGAGCAGGCTGATGGGGTTTATAAGTTTACTTATGCAAAGGAGTACTTGCAAAGCAAAGAAGCTCAGCCCATTAGTTTACTTTTACCACTGCAAGAAACTCCTTTTGTTGAAACAACAATGATTCCTTTTTTCGATGGGCTTATTCCTGAAGGGTGGCTTTTAAGTATTGCAGAAAAAAATTGGAAATTAGATAGAAAAGATAGAATGGGGTTATTGCTTAATATGTGTAATGACAGCATTGGGGCTGTAACGGTTAAAGACACATCAGAGAGTTAGAATGAAAAAATGTTTAGTATGTTATGAAGATATTTTAGATGAAGGGCACTCGCTTGATTATCATAAGAAGTGCTCAAAAGAACTTTTTGGTAGTTTCCCTCCTCCAGAACTTGAATACACTTTTGAAGAGGTTAATGATCTTGCTAAAAAAAGTGTTCAAAAAAGATTAGCGGTTCCAGGTGTTCAACCAAAGTTATCAGTAGCTGTTGAAAGTTTAAATCTTGATGACCCTAGGTTATCTAGACTGACTATTGTTGGGCTGTTAGATGGTCTTTTTATACTTAAGCCGCCAAATAAAAAATTTCCGGAGCTGCCAGAGGTAGAGGCGTTAACAATGCGTTTGGCTGAAAAATGTGGAATTACTACAGCTAAATACGGACTTATTAAATTTAAATCAGGGGAAATGGCGTATATCTCTAAACGGTTTGACAGGGCGTTAAAGAGAAGAAAAATTTTTAAAATTCATCAAGAAGATATGTGTCAATTAACAGGTCTTTTAACTGAGAATAAATACAATTCTTCAATGGAAAAAGTTGTAAAGGTTGTAAAAGCTCATACAGATTTTGTGGGGCTAAACTTAATTGAGCTGTACCAAGTAGTAGTACATTCATTTTTAATAGGAAATGCAGATATGCATTTAAAAAATTTCTCACTTCAGTATCAAGAGGGGGGACGTATTGAACTGTCTCCTGCTTATGACTTGGTTTCAACAAAGGTTGTTATGCCCGAAGACAAAGAGGAGATGGGCCTGGCAATTAACGGTAAAAAAGCAAAATTAAAAGCTCGGGATTTTGATGCGTTTGCAGACTATTGTGAAATTTCAAAAAAAGCTCAAGAGAACATTTATAAGAATTTTGAAGATAAGATGCCCGTTATAAAAGAAACTATACTCAACAGTTTTGTCAGCGAAGACACCAAGCAAAACCTTTTAAATCTGATAGTAGACAGAGCTGCTAGGTTAAAAATTCTAACCCCAGAAGGTTTTGACGAGATTTAAAAAGACTATAAGGCTTTGTTACTCTTTCCAGCTAAAGCTTTTTAAAGAAGTCCCGCAAGTTTTAAACTCACTGTCCACTCTATCAGAGTGACAAGTTAATGTTACAAGTTTGTCTTTGTTGATGCTCATGTACTGTTTAAAAATTTTACCGGAGCTTTTGTGAAGGGCTTCTATAAGATAGCCGTAAGTATGTTTATTAAGTTTGATGGGTGTTTTTTTTGTAATCGTAAAACCGTAAGATTTATAATCACGTAGCCATGAATGAACATTCTTTTTTAAAGATTTTTCTTTTAAGTTAGTGAATTCACGAACAGTAAAAGTTGATTTTTTTGAAGGAGACTCAAAAGCTTGTCTAAGAGTTGAGGTGTCTTTCAATTTTAATTTCGCCCATTTTACATCATCACTTATTGAGTAGTCTTCAAGCTCAATAGAGGCGAGGCTTTGTGTGCTTAATAAAAGGAGTAAAAGGCTTAAGATCTTCATCAATTAGATATTTTCATAGAAGTTAGGGTGTTGCCAAATCTTTTCGATCATTGAAGAGGGGGTTTCTTGTTTTAGGCGTGTTTTCCCTATTTTTTGAGGCTTTGGTCCGGTCTGAGGATGGTCGACAAACTTGATAAAGATGTTGTGGTTGGTGATTGTGTGCATAAAGTCATACTGTTTAGGTTTTACGTTAAGTTTTTTAAACAGGCCTTCAGGAAGAATGTTCTTTTTTAAAATAGGGGAGTTTATCTTTTCTGCATTCACTGCATAAAGAGATCTCTGGCCTAAACTATTTTTATAAACGCTGTATTGCCAAAATTCTTTTTCTTTTCTTGGTTTTGGTAAGGGGAGTTCGCCTTGAAGCCCTTTTTTAAAAGTTACGCAGTTTTTAGTTAAAGGGCACAAGCTGCACATTACTTTTTTAGGGGTGCAAACTGTAGAGCCTAAATCCATAAGCGCTGGGTTTATAATGTTAGGAGGTTTTATTTGGCAAAGGGAGTCTGAAAACTCTTGAGTAGAGGTAAAAAAAGTTTTCTCCCACCAGTTTATCTTTTTGCCTAAAAGTCTGTTGTGAACACGGAGAACATTTCCATCGACAACACCAACTTTTTCACTAAAACATATGCTGCTGATTGCGCGTGAAGTGTAGGGGCCAATTCCTGGAAGTTTTATCAGTTCACTAGCGGTTTTTGGAAATACTCCGTTAAGCTCTGAATCTACAATTTGTGCAGCTTTTAAGATGTTTCGTGCTCTAGAGTAGTAGCCAAGTCCTGCCCAGTACTCATTTACTTCCTCTTGAGAGGCCTTAGATACAGCACTCACTGTAGGCCACTTTTCTGTAAAACGTTTAAAATAGCCTCTGACCACTTGAGTGGTGGTCTGTTGGAGCATGATCTCTGAAATCCAAACTAGGTAGGGATCTTTAGATTTTCTCCATGGCAAGTCTCTCTCATCAGCCTTGAACCATTTTACAAGGTGCTTTGAAATCTCTATGGGGTTTGGTGTCTGATTTGAGGCCATAATCGGCCTTATTTTGACTCTTTTTCGGCCATGTGTCACACCTTAACGATGTCAGATATGAATTTTTTACCTCTTAGTGGTCGCGAGATGCCTCGTTTTGGCGGAATCAAAACCTTTTTTAGACTTCCTCATATAAAAAAAACAGATGAGCTTTTTAAAGACTTAGATGTTGCTATCTTTGGCACTCCTTTTGATGGTGGAGTTTCTTATAGACCGGGCGCAAGATTTGCTCCTTCAAGAATTAGAGAAGTCTCATCTTTAGGTAGAGGCTACCACTTTTCTAGAGACCTCACTGTTTTTGACAGTTTAAATGTTGCAGACGTTGGAGACTGTTCAGTTGTTCCTATGTCTGTTGATAAAACCTATGAACTTATTGAGGCCTACACAGGCGAGCTTTTAAAAAAGAATAAAAAATTTATTTCAGCTGGAGGGGATCACTCAACAACTCTAGCTCATTTAAGAGCTTTGTATAAAAAAACAGGAAAGCCTGTTTCACTAGTGCATTTTGATGCTCATTTAGATACGTACCCATCTGCGTGGGGCTGTGAGTATCATCATGGAGCTTTTGTAAGGCATGCGGTTAATGAAGGTTTGATTGATGCTAAAAACTCAATTCAAATAGGAATTAGAGGTCCTTTGGCTGGAAAAGCTGATTTAGAATTTAATGAAGAACATGACCTTTCATATATTACAGTGGATGATGTGCGCTCTAAAACAATAGGTGAGGTTGTTAACTCAATACCCTCTTACTCTACTGACCAGCCAGTTTTTATTAGTTTTGATATTGATTGTATTGATCCAAGTTGCGCTCCTGGAACAGGAACTCCTGTACCGGGTGGCTTAACAACCTATGAAGTTCAAAAGCTTTTACAGGGGTTGAGAATTAAAAATTTAGTTGGAGCTGATATTGTTGAGGTGTGTCCACCTTATGATACTGCAGACATCACGTCTTTAGCTGCGGTTGATGTTATGTTTGAAATCTTATGCTTGTATAAATCTGGAATGAAGAATGGCTCTAACAAATAATATTAAAGAAAAATTTCATCATGAAAACTGGCCTACTCCAGTATTTTATGCCCCATTGTTTTTATACTATCTCTATAACTCGGTTAAATTTAGGAAGCTTAATTACTTTACGGTTGTGAATCCGGGCCTTAAAACGGGTGGTCTATGCGGTTTTTCAAAATATGAGTCGTTTAAGCTTTTACCAAAGCATGTGATTCCTAAAACAATTTTATTAAAAAATGAACTTTACAGTGAACAGCAAATTGCTGAAATTCTAAAAGAGGCGAACTTAAACTTCCCATTGGTGGTGAAGCCTGACCAAGGGGAGCGTGGTTTTCTAGTTTCTAAAGTAGACTCTTTAAGAGAACTTACAGAGACTATTGGAAATAAAACTTTAAAAATAGATTTTTTAATTCAAGAGTTCGCTAAAGGCCCCTTAGAATTAGGGGTTTTCTTGATTAGACAAGGGAAGAGTTGGAAGGTGTCATCAATCACTTCAAAAGACTTCTTAAGTGTTGTTGGTGATGGGGTCAAAACTATTGAGGAGCTGATTTCTGACGATAGTAGAAGTAATAAATACTTTGACGCTTCAAAAGTGAAATTTAGTTTAAAAAGAATTCCAAAACTTAGTGAGGAAGTTATACTGGAGCCGATTGGTAACCACTGTAGGGGAACAAAGTTTGTAGATGAGTGTTGTAAAATCACTGATGAGACTCACTCAGTTTTTAACGAGCTTCTTAGAAATGTTGATGGTGTGAATTACTGCCGCCTTGATTTAAGGACTTCGTCTTGGACGTCTCTTTTAAAAGGGGACTTTAAGATTATGGAGGTAAATGGTGTTTCAGCAGAGCCTGGGCATATTTATGATCCTTCCGTTTCTTTAAAGAGTGCGTACAAAGATTTATTTTCTCATTGGAGCGAGATGGCGGTTGTTGCAAAAGAACAAATCGCTCAAGGCGGCCAGGCTGAAAAGCTTTCTCAAACGGTTGGGCTTGTGAAGACTCACATGAGGAGAAAGCAGGAGTTTCAAGGGGTTAAGGACCTTATAGTTGATGTTATGGGATGTAAGGGGCTGGACCTTTCTTTAAACCCAGAGGTGTTGCTAAATAAGTTTTCAAAAGAAGAGCTTCTCTCTAACCATACGTGTGTTGAAAGTGTTGAGGGTTATGAGAGAACAGTTTTGTTTAAGAATAAAGAGTACGAGATTGTTTTTTGCCACTGGAGATCTGGTGACAAGAGCCCTGTGCACGCCCACCCAAATGTAAACTGTTGGTTTAAGTGTTTAGCTGGGGACCTTGTTGAGCTTAGATCAATGGGGCAGGAACAATACTACCTTAAAGAAGGTGATATCGGAAACATTGATGATTCAATGGGGGCTCATCAAGTTTTAAACATGTCAGACAGCTGTGCTTACACGGTTCATATCTACCAAACAAAGAAAGACAAATAAGAATGAAAGACTTGTTCTCCTATATTTTAGAAAAAGGCATGTCCTTAAAAGATGAAAAGTTAGCAGATCCCAAATCTCCAAATGAGCTCATGGAGTCTTTTGACTTGAACTTAGAGAGTAAGGCTTATTCAAAAAACCCAAAAGAAATTGTTGATGCTATTTTTAAAAACTCTGTGAACACTCAAAACCCTAGGTTCTTAAATCAGCTTTATGGTGGCTCAACTCAAGAGTCTTGGGTTGGGGAAATGTTGGTTTCTATTTTAAACACTTCAATGGCAACTTATGAGATAGCTCCACTTGCTACTTTAATGGAAAAAGAGCTGATCAGTGGAGTTAATGAAGCTGTTGGTTTTTCTGCTGTTGAAGGGATAATGGCTCCAGGTGGAAGCTATGCAAACATGCTAGGGGTTCAGTGTGCAAGGCATGCTAAGAATCCAGACTTAAAAGAAAATGGAATGTATGAATCCTCAAAGTATAAGGTCTTTGTATCTAAAGCGGCCCATTATTCTTCAGAGAAATCGTTAGTGCTGATGGGGCTTGGGACTTCATCGTTAGTTCTGGTAGATATTGATGAAGATAAAAAAATGAAAGTTGAATCTTTAAAGTCTGCAGTAAAAGCATGTATTGCAGATGGTGATATTCCTCTTTGTGTTGTTTCTACAGCGGGGACGACGGTATGGGGTTCTTTTGATCCTATAGAGGAAACTGATAAAATCTGTAAAGAGTTTGATATTTGGCACCATGTAGATGCTGCATGGGGTGGGCTGGCTCTTTGGTCACCTCATAAAAATAAGCTTTTTAAAGGTCTTGAAGAAGTAGATTCACTTACAATAGATTTTCATAAACTTTTTGCTTCAACTCTTACCAAGGGGATGTTTTTAACTTCTAGAAAAAATGTTCTTAGAGGAGCAAACTCTGGTGGTGGAACAAAGTACATTTTCCATAATGATGATGAAGAGGCTGTGAATTACGACACAGGCACTTATGCAATTCAGTGTGGAAGAAAGGTCGACTCGCTTCCAGTGTGGTTTCAGTGGAAAATGGGCGGTACAGAGCAGTTTGTAAATAAAGCATCAGAGCTTTATGAGCTGGCTTCGTGGGCTGTTGAATTCGTATCTAATAAGCCTGCAGAATATAAACTGCTATTAAGTCCTGAATACATGAATATATGCTTTCAAATACTGCCCGGGGACGACAAAATAGATGTTGGAGAATTTAACAGAAAAGTCAGGGCTCGTTTAATGGAGCGTGGAAATTTTATGGTTAATTTCTCAAGTACAGAAAAAGACGGCGCTTTCTTTAGACTTGTATTAAGTCATTGGGGGCTTAAACAAGCTGTTCTTGAAGAGTTTTTTAAAGAGTTAGAGGATATTAAAGAGGAGCTTAAAGCATAGCTCCCACTTAGGAGTTAGAGTTGAAGCTTTTTCCGGAAATACAAAAAATTGAAAAAGTGACTGAGCGCTTAAGGCGCTTAGGTGTTCCTTTTGAGCGAAATCTTTTAAGCACACTAGACTACAAAGGTAATGACTATCCCGTTCACGGTTTTGTTATAGGCTCTAAGAACCCTGAGGCGCCTACTTTTGGGCTTTTTGGCGGGGTTCATGGTTTAGAAAAAATTGGAACACATGTGATTTTAAACTATTTGAATTCTTTAGCGTTTAGGTACTCACTTCATTCACACACTAGAAAGAAATTTGAATCAGTTAGAATAGTATCTATTCCTATGGTGAACCCTTATGGGGTTAGGCACAATAAAAGAGGAAACGGAAATGGTGTAGATTTAATGAGAGATGCGCCAACAGTGGCTATGGGGAAAACTTTTCCTTTGGCTTCAGGGCATAGGGTGTCTCCAAAGCTTTGGTGGTACCAGGGGCAAGAGGGAAAGCTTGAAAAAGAATCTGAGATTCTAGTGGATTTTGTAAAAGAGCAGATGTTTTCATCTGAGTTTTCTATGGCTCTTGATGTACATTCAGGTTTTGGTATGCGAGATAGGCTTTGGTATCCGTACTCAAAAGCTGCAGGAGTGTTTCCTCTAGAGCGTGAAGCAAGAGCTATGAAAAGAACCATGAGGCTTATCAACCCTTTTCATGTGTATAAAATTGAACCTCAATCAGACTCTTATTTAATTCATGGAGACTTGTGGGATCATATGTTTGATTTACAGTTTGCAGACCCTAAACATCAAGGCACGTTTTTACCGTGGACATTGGAAATTGGAAGTTGGAACTGGGTTAAGAAAAACCCATTTCAAGTTTTTTCTCAAACAGGCTGGTTTCACCCAATTAAACCACATAGGGTGCACAGAGTGATGAGAAGACACTGGTGGCTTTTAGACTTTTACACAAACTTTATTGCTAATGGTGGCATATATTAAATTCATTCTTATTTCTTTTGTCGTACTGTACTCAGCAACAGGCTTTGCTAAGGCTGTTAGAATCAGTGGCGCAGCAATATTTAAATCAAACTCAGTTTATAGAGGGGTGTTAACTTGGAGCAGGCCAAGTTTTTTCATAGGACCGGGAATTATTTTCTATGAGAAGATTCATGTTAGAGGGCCTTCTTTTGTATATACTCATTTTAAAAGGAGAGATCGTTATAAGCTAGATGTTAAGCTGTCTACATTTAATGATAGAAAGCCTCTTTTTGATCTGAGCTCAGATGAAGAAAACTTTAGAAACTCAAGGTCTTCGACTTTTGATTTTGGAGTTGATACTGCTTACAAGTTTGGTTTTAGAAATTTATTTGTTGTAGGGGCGGAGCTTTCTTATGAGTTTAAGGAGTACAATGCCTTTTATATGTATCCATACATTAAATTACCAGTGGCTCCCTTTGTAAGTCTAAAGCTTGGCGTGAGTGTTGGAGCAAAAGAAACAAATAAGTACCTTTATGGTGAAACGGCAAAATCAGGTATGGGTTTTTACTCAGCTGCGCTTAATGGTTTTATGCCGCTTTTTAAGGGGGCTTTGATCTGCGGGTTAGAATATACAAGTGTACAGCAGGAGGAGAATAGGGAGTCTTACTTAGTTGGTGGTAAGCCAGATAACCTTAATTTAGCTCTTCGCTATGTTGTAAAATTCAACTAGTCCAAAGGTCTAGTTTTTCTTAAAAAATAAGCTTTTGTTTTTGTAAAACCCTTGTGTTTACTAGCATTGAGGCGGGGGCTTTATGAAGTTAGTGATTGTTCTGTTTTTCATATTTACATCAAACCAAAGTTTTGCAGCTGATATTAGAAGTTATTTTTTAGGTTCAAAAGAGCCCAAGAAGATCAATTCGGTTTATACAAAGACAAATTTTTTTGTGGGGCATAGTTTAACTCAAACAAGTTACACGCTGCCTGAGGGAAAGTGGATGCTTGGAACTTTTGCGCTTGGTTATGGTTTAACGGACGATGTGACTTTAGGAACGAGTCCTTGGTTGCTGACGTTGTATAATATGCCAAATGTAATGCTACGAATGAAAAAAGCTTTATCAACATCTACGGCTGTTGGTGCACACATCGGTTATATGAAAACGCAGGAGTATTTACAAAATTTCTATAAAATGGAAGCTGCGTATGGAAACTTAATCTTTTCACATGTCTTTAGTAAAAACTTAAGGACGCATATCCAGTTAAACGCGATGTACTTTAAAGATGATGAGAGGCCTTTTTCAATAAGGGTGGAGAATCCAACAACGCCTTTACAGGTTTCACTATCTGCGGTTAATGAAATCATAGCTTATAAGAAAGCATCTGTTGAATACGGTTTAGGACTAGAGGTGGGTGCTTTAGGAATTAATGAAGAACTCCCTTATTACCATGGGGGTCTTTCAGTTTATAGAAAGGTTAAGGATCTTTTTATTCAAGTTGGGCTTTCAGTTTCTGCTACAACAAATGTCTCAGCCTCTGATTTCCAGTATGTTTCTCAAGGAAATCTTCCTGAAGGAGATGAGTTTAGAGAGATCATGACTCACCCTGAAATTCAGATACAGTACTATTTTTAAGCAATTGTCATTATTAAGGCACAGGAGCGGCGCTTTGCTTGCACCTGAAGTGCTACTGTTAGGTTCCATATATTAGAGAGTAAAATTTTCAAGACTTGTAGAGTTTGAGGGTGGTTTTTGATACATCTTTTAAAACCTTAAGGAGAGAATATGAAAAAAACTCTATTATCACTAAGTTTAGTATTTACAGCTACAGCATTTGCAAACGGAAAAGCTGGAGATGTGTTTTATCCCAAAAACATTAAAGAGACAGTTTGTAAAAAAGCTTATCAGGCATTTCATAGAGAAGTGGTTTCAGTTAAAAAATGTGAGTCTGCCACATTTACTTTTGCAGAAGACAAAGTGGCAGTTGTACTAGAGGGCGTTAAAAAGCCTTTAACGACTCAAATGAGTTTAGCGTTTGATATTGAAGGGGCTTCTTTTAAAGCTGTTGTTAATGCGGTTTTAGAAGTTACAGCAAAAGGAACTATCAACAGAACTGGATGGGAAGTGATTTCTATAAGCCCGGCAGGTTTTGATGATGAAGCTATTTTAAGATCAACTTGGAACGGGGTTAATGTTGTTGAAATAGCTGTTGAAGATCTTCCAGAGCTAGCTTGGGGCCAAATGGCTGACTATGTTGAAAAAGCATTGGACGAGCTAGAGGGTGGTGAGGATTTCAAACGAGTAAGTAAGCAGGCAGATGCCGAGATTTCAGGTGGCGAAGAGTGGGAAGTGATACTGCACCCAGAAACAGGAAAAGCTGTAGGGTATATGACCACAGGAAAGGCAGCGAGTGAATCTTTAGACGTTAGAGAGGTTGTTACATTTAAGTTTGATGCAAAAGGAAAAATCTTTGAACGGTACCAAGAAGGTTACGGTTACTGGGAGTAACTTTAAAACATCATTTAGTGTTTAGTTAAAAGCTGCTTTAGGGCAGCTTTTTTAGTTTAAAAGCGCATTAGTTACGACTGATCAAGCTAAAGCTAATAATGAAACCAAATGTTTGATCGTATTTATAGCTATCCTCGCCAAACAGTTCTTGTTTGAAATAAAGTTGGATGCCTGAACTTGCAACGTCGCTTACTACTAGAGATTCGTAGCCAACTCGCAGTTGAGCAGTAACAAGCCAGAAGTCATCGAAAATTTCACTGTGCCCATCGTTATAACTCAAATCAGCACCTAGGTAGACGCCGGTCTTTTCTGTTGGAAAAAACAAGTAGTAGTCACTAGAGAAGCCTAATCCTAATAGACTATCTTGTGGGTCTCGCCAAATATCCAAATGAAGCCCTACACCGAATCGATCGCTTATGAATTTCTTTTCAGCAAGGTAGAGTTGAAAACAGGAGTCCTCAGAGTGACTTCTATACATCCCTGCTAAGTCAGCCTTTGCGACATCTTTTTCGATGTACGCCAGGGCGTATGAACTCATGAAGAGCATTGTCAAAATAATTATACTGGTTGATCATAAAAGCATGTACGCAAAATTTTCCGAAATAACTAAAAACAAGTCAAGTTCTACACGCCGGGGTGCTTCGCTGTAAAAGCTGTTCTAAAATTTTATTTAGTTTAAAAGCCCTGCAACAGTAGAGTTAATGTTTTCAACAGACTCAACTGTCCCCTGAGCAAAGTCAGGTTTTCCACCGCCTTTTCCACCAAGTTTTGCCGTGAGTTCTTTTAAAAGGCTTCCTGCGCTAAAACCATCTAAATTTTTTGTTTTAGAAATTAAAACTGGATAGCCTTTGTCAGTCTTTCCGGCTGTGAATATGCAAATTCCTGGTTTTTTCATTTTATCACGTGCTTTGTCTGCAGCGTCTCTTAGGTCGTTTCTTTCCATATCTTCAAGGTGTGAAATACAAACCTCAATCTCTCCAAACTTTGAACTGATATTTTGGTTCTCAGCAGTTTGTGTAGCAACTCCAGATTTAATCTTTTTCTTTAAAGCTTTGATCTCATCACTTAGTTTAGAAATTTGTTTAATAGCGTCACTACTAGAAGCGGTTTTACTTAGCCCAAGGTGGTTTGCGATCTCTTCAAAATCAGAAGTCTTTTCACTTAGGTATGTGAACGCTTCAGCCCCTGTTATGGCCTCAATTCTTCTAACCCCAGAGCTTACTCCAGATTCAGATTTAATCTTAAAGCCACTGATGTCTTGAGTGTTAGAAACATGTGTTCCGCCGCAAAGTTCTTTTGAAAATTCACCCATTGAAAGAACTCTGACTTCAGAGTCATACTTTTCACCAAAAAGCGCTTGAGCCCCGGCGCTTTTAGCATCATCGATGTTCATTAATTTAGTCTCAACAGCATTCGCTGCTTGAATTTCCTCGTTTACTAAACGCTCTACTTCTTTTAAATCGTTTTTGGAAACAGGGCCTTTATGAGAAAAATCAAATCTTAGTTTGTTTTCATCAACTAGAGATCCTGCTTGTTGAACGTTGTCACCGCAGACTTTTACTAAAGCGGCATGCAGTAAGTGGGTTGCTGAGTGATTTTGTTGAGTGCGGTGTCTAATGCTGTCATCCACAGAAAGAGAAATCTTATCTCCACTGTTGAAATGTCCATTAGTCATTTTACAAAGGTGAACAAAAAGATGATCAAGTTTTTTTACGTCTAAAACTTCAGCTATATTTTGCCCGTGGGTTAAAAAGCCTTTATCTCCTACTTGCCCGCCGCTTTCAGCATAAAAAGGAGTGGTGTCTGAAATTAAATAAAAATTCTCATCATCACTACTTTCTTCAATTTTACCTTTACTTACAGAATGCATTTCAAGAATGACTCCTTCTGCGTAAGTGTCTTCATAACCTGTAAAGTCAGTAGGTTTTAAAGTGTCTAAAGAAGCTTTAATGCTTTCAGGAAAATCAAAAGAAACACTGCCTTTTTTACTGCCGGCTTTTGCTTGAGCTTTTGCTAAAGCGAGCTTTTTCTCAAAACCTTCCTCATCAAGTTTGTAGCCTTTTTCCGTAAGAATGATTTTTGTTAGATCTACTGGAAAGCCAAAGGTATCATAAAGTTTAAAAGCACTCTCACCAGATAAGGTTTTTGATCCCTTTAAGGCAGAAAGTTCTTTTTCAAGTAAAGCTTCCCCTTTATCAATGGTTTCTAAGAATTTAGACTCTTCATCTGTAACGTAGTCTAAAATGATTTTAGAGCGGTCCTTTAGTTCCGGATAGAATTCGCTCATCATTTTAATCACTTGAGAGCAAAGGATGGGCAAGATTGGATTGTTTGATAGTTTATGATTAAAACGTACAGCTCGTCTTAAGATACGTCTTAAAACATAACCGCGGCCTTCATTGCTCGGCAGTACGCCGTCAGCAATTAAGAATGTCACAGCTCTTGCGTGATCAGCTAAAACTCTCAAGGCTGCCCTATCACGTGCTCTTTTAGGATCTTTTAGGTCATAAGGTGTGTTTAAGAGTTTTGAAGCGTTTTCAATGATTGGCAAAAAGAGGTCAGTTTCATAGTTGCTAGTTTTTTTCTGCATGACCATGGAGATCCGCTCTAAGCCCATGCCGGTATCAATTGAAGGGTTTGGCAGTAATGCTTGGCCTTCTTCGTTTTCATGAAACTGCATGAAAACAAGGTTCCAGATTTCAATGAACCTGTCACCATTGCCACCAACTACGTTTTCAGGCCCTGTTCCCATCTCTGGGCCAAAATCATAAAAGATTTCAGAGCAAGGTCCGCAAGGTCCCACGTCTCCCATTCTCCAAAAGTTATCTTTCTCACCAAAAGTAGAATAGTGGTCCTTTGGAATTCCCATTTTCTCTAACCAGATTTTTTTAGTCTCTTCATCACCGTTAAATCCTGTGATGTAAAGTTTTTTTGGATCTAGAGAAAGTTCTTTTGTTAAAAAGTTCCATGCAAATTTGATGGCTTCTTCTTTAAAGTAATCGCCAAAAGAAAAGTTTCCAAGCATTTCAAAGAAGGTGTGGTGTCTTGCCGTAAAGCCAACGTTATCTAAATCGTTATGTTTACCACCTGCGCGCACACATTTTTGAGATGTCGTGGCTCTTGGAGCTTTAGGCTTTTCAGTTCCTAGAAAAACAGATTTAAATTGATTCATCCCTGCATTGTTAAACATGATTGTGGGGTCATTATGTGGGATTAAAGAGGATGATGGTAAAATAGTATGACCATTTTCTTTGAAATAATTTAAAAATGAAGCTCGGATATCTGAACTTTTCATAAGTCGTCCTTTAAAATCTCTAGAGCATTTTTAAAATCACCATAAGAAAAGCCTTTTGAGGCGATATTAGAAGATGCGCGTTTATAATTGTCGTTGTTTATTTTGCCAAATTTTTTCAAAAGATGATAGGCCGCCTTCTCAGCTTCTCGACTAGAGTTCCGCTCTAAAAAGATAGGAAGCCCTTTTTCATCAAGATAACCACAAATCCATGAGTGACTTTTGTTTTTTAAGTCCCATTCATTGTAGACCTTCTCAGCCAGTTCTTCAGGTTGATCCATCCATTTACGCTCTTTTGCAAAGGCAATAGCCTCTAAACAGACATCCTCAGGGAATTCTTTTTTAAGAAGCTTTTCTAGGAGTTCTTTTTCAGAGTGTGATCTTCGAGAAAGGTAGTCCTGAACCCAAGTAATAGCAGCTTTAGGCTTTTTACTCTTTTTTGTGCTCTCCTCATGTTCTTGAGGCGGTGAGTCTTGGGGGTCCATTGGCGGGCTTTTCCTTTACTTTATGGGTTAACTGAAAGACATTTTAAAGCATGCAAAACAAAATTTGGCCAGAGGGCGTAGCAACTTTATTCGGTGTGGGGCGTATAGGACGCGCCCCAGGTACAATGGGGAGCCTTGTGGCCTTCCCAGTTATATTTTTTATGAGTTATTTGAACCCTTTTTTGTATATGGGGCTTACAGTTGTGTTGATAGTTCTTTCTATCGTTGCCGCTGACCAGTACGGAGCAGGAAAAGACCTAAAAGAGATTGTAGCAGATGAGTTTGTGGGCTTGATGGTGGCCCTTTTTCTTATCCCTCATAAATGGTCTTTGTGGATTTTGGGCTTTTTGCTGTTTAGGTTTTTTGACATCTTAAAGCCCTTTCCGATCTCATACCTTGATAAAAACGTTAAGGGTGGTTTTGGTGTTGTTTTGGATGACTTAGTGGCGGGGCTTGCTGCCAATGCTTTTGTCCATTTTATATGGATTGTTTACGTAGATGCTTACATTCCTTTTTAAGAGGAGATAATATGTTAAAAGAACAAATCTTTGAGTACTTCAAAAAAAACAATAAAACTTTATCTCTTGTAGAAAGTTGTACAGGTGGAGGTCTTTGTAGAGACTTTGTTCTTATTCCGGGGGCTTCTGAAGTTTTTCGAGGAAGTTTGGTTGCGTACCAAGACTTTAGCAAAAACGAATGCCTAAAAATAGATCAAAAATTAATTAATGAGCACACATCAGTGAGTAATGTTGTGGCGGCTGAAATGTCTAAAAAGGGAGCGTCTTTTTTTCATAGTGATGTTTGTTTGGCGACGACGGGCTGGGCGGGGCCTAGTGGTGGAACTGCTGCTGACCCAGTGGGCACAGTTTATTTTGCGGTGTGCGGTGAAGGCCTTGAACTTGTTGAAAGGCGGACGTTTACGGAGTGTAATGACCGTAGTTCATTGATGGAAAGTGCAAATGAATATGCATGGAAGATGCTCGCAAGGGCACTGAAGATAAGTGAATAGATTAATTAATTTTAAAAAATAGATAGTAAAAAGAGAAGTAACAAACAACCAGAAGGGGTCTTGATGAAACAAACAACAGATACAGGAAAAACTAAAGCACTAGACTTGGCGTTAGCAAACATTGAAAAGCAATTCGGTAAGGGTTCGATCATGAAAATGGGCGATGGAAAAACTTTACATGATGGAATTGAAGTGATCAGTACAGGGGCTCTAAGCCTTGATATTGGATTAGGAATTGGCGGGCTTCCAAAAGGAAGAATTGTTGAAGTTTACGGGCCAGAGAGCTCAGGTAAAACAACTCTAGCACTTTCTACAATTGCACAGGCTCAAAAAGCAGGTGGAACAGTAGCATTTATTGATGCAGAGCACGCTTTAGATATTACTTATGCAGAGAAATTAGGATGTAAGGTTGATGATATGTTGATCTCTCAGCCGGATACAGGTGAGCAAGCTTTAGAAATCACTGAAACACTTGTAAGATCAGGGGCTATTGATGTTCTTGTTATTGATTCAGTTGCGGCTTTAGTTCCAAGAGCTGAGATTGAAGGTGATATGGGTGATAGCCACATGGGTCTTCAAGCAAGGTTGATGTCTCAAGCTTTAAGAAAACTTGCAGGTATCATTAACAGAAGCAACACAATGGTTATCTTTATTAACCAATTAAGAATGAAAATTGGTGTGATGTTCGGTAACCCTGAAACGACAACAGGTGGAAACGCTTTAAAATTCTACTCTTCAGTTAGACTTGATGTAAGAAGAATTGGTGCGATTAAAAATGGTGATGAGATTGTTGGTAACAAAACAGCTGTAAAAGTTGTTAAGAACAAACTAGCTCCTCCATTTGCAAGAGTTGAGTTTGATCTTATGTATGGTGAGGGTATTTCTCTTGAAGGGGATATTATTGAACTTGCAGTTAAAAAAGATATCGTGAACAAGGCTGGTGCTTGGTACTCTTATGAAGGTGCTAAACTTGGACAGGGTAAAGAAGCTGCTAAATCTCTTTTAAAAGAAGACGCTAAACTTAGAGAAGAGATCATGAGAAAAGTTAGAGTTGCTTACGACATAGCTAAAGCTGGAGATGAGGTTGCTGTAAAAGCTGCTAAAACTACAGAAGAAAAAGCAACTAAAGCTACAACTAAAAAAGAAAAAACTTTAAACGCTTAATTGTATGTTTATGAAATTTTCTACACTACTTAGCTGCATCCTTTTATTTGGGTGCGGCACAATGGGAGGCTCCTCTGCAGGAGCTTTTTTTGGTTCTAAACAAAAAAGAGCAAAGTATCTTCGTCCTTTAGAAGGGGGTTCTTATAAAACACCGTGTATTCATTTGCCTTTTATAGATAAAAACTTCCCAGAGCTTTTAGGAGATGTGATTAGATTGCACGACCCAAAGGTTGACCCTGTTGGGGCATATAAAATCTCAAGACTCTTGGTTAAGAGAGAGGGGAAGTCTAGAACCCATGTAATAGACACAGGCTCTGTAAAACTGTGCAGACTTGGTAATGAAATGGGCTATTCTTTTAAAGCTGTGGGCATCAGAAAAAACAAGTAAAACTAGACCAAAAGTCAATAGGGTCTAGTTTTTTATAGCCAATACTTTGACTCCTTTGTTGGGGACCTTTTAAAATTAAGAGGTAAATAAAATAAACTAACATAAGGAGAAACTATGAAAAAAGTTTTAGTTACAATAGCGTTATTAGGTTTTGGTTTTAGTGCGCATGCTGATAGAGGCATGGAGCTACAAATTTCTGCAGGTGTTGCAGGAGTTAATGGTACTTCAGGTATTGGCGGTACAGCAGGAGGCATTCAAATCAATGATGAAGACACTGGGGACAACAGCCCATGGGGTTTAAGCGGAGAAGTTTATAAATCTATGAACGATAACATGCAAGTTGGTGGATTACTTGCTTTATCTGATGCTGACTCTACAGGCATGGAGATGTCTTATACACTAGGTGTTTTAGGAAGGTATAATTTTGATACTGACCTTAGAAACTCTATGTTTGTAGGTGCAGGTCTTACGTATGCTGATTTAGGTGTTGATGGAACAGACTCTACAAGAATGTCTCTTCTTTTAAGCTTTGGTAAAAGATACGCTTTATCTGACACTATTACTTACACTCCAAACATTACGTTTGAAATGGGAATGGGTGGTGATACAGGGTTTGATGAAGGTAATAGAATTGCTATTAACCTTCTTTCTTTCTCTGGTTTCATGTAATCAGATTAAGTATTCAGTCTTTTTAAGACAGAATGGAGTGGAGCTTGGAAACAAGCTCCATTTTTTTTGTCTGATCGACAAAGAAGGTAAGTCTTTTAGGGGTTTCTAAAAGGCGTTTTACTTCAAACTGTTCTAACTTTGAAACAGTTGTGGTTAAGAAAGAAGCGTCTTTGGGTGATGTAAAAAGAGCACTTACGGCAACTAAAGAATCATCTAAGATGTCGATGTTTTTATTCTTTAAAAAAATACTTTTATGATTAGCGTTGGTGCTGATTAAGAACCTTGAGTCATCATTATTGTATGCAGAGGCTAAAATATTAAAAGTAAGCTCTGAAAAAGTGTCGTTTAATAATGATAAAGCTTCAGGTATTTTTTTGTCAGCTATTTTTACAGCAATAATATTATCAAGACATGTGATTACAAAGCTTTCATTATTGGTGTGATTTTTAATGTAGGTCAGGGGTTTAAAGCTCTCGTCTGATAAAAAGCAAACTGAAGTTTGTCTTTTTTTGATAAAGCTAGAGGCTTTATCGTGTAGAATTTGACCGCCCCATGAACTTAAAGACTGTAAAAAGGTGTAATCAAGTTCTTTAATGACTTGAGATTCTTTCACAATATTTGGATCACATGTGTGAACACCGCCAACAGTTTTATAAAGCTCAGCGGTGCAGTTGTAATGGCTGGCTAGAGCACAAGCTGTAAGGTCTGAGCCACCACGTCCAAGTGTTGTGACATCTTTTGTAACAGGATCAACCCCTTGAAAGCCTGCAATGATAGGAACAATGCCTTTATCAAGGGTTTCATCAATGCGGTGAGGTTTGATCTCTTTAATGAAGGAGTCATTATGCTTTCCTTCTGTAAGAATGCCGGCCTGGCTCCCTGTAAAGCTTAATGAAGGAATGCTGTATTTTTGCATAGCTAAAGAAAGCAGTGCTGCACTTACGCGTTCTCCAGAGGCGAGTAGCATATCAAGTTCACGATTGGCAGTAGCGTCAGAAGCTAAAGGTTTTACTTCTGATGCTAGATCTAAAAGTTGAGATGTTGTGTCGCCCATGGCGCTTACAACGATAATAAGTTTTTGGCCTGTATTTTCCTTTATTTGATTTGAAATTTTTGATGCAATGGCATCAATTTTTTCAATAGAAGAAAGGCTTTTGCCGCCAAATTTTAAAACTCTCATGTTTGGATGTTTACCGGACATTTTCAGAAAAATAAAGGGCTACTTTCTTTCTAAAACCTTTAGGAACCCTGATCCTGTGTGAGGCAACCCCTTTAGGCACAAGGGCTCTTTTTAGTTCAGGGTTGAGTTCCTTCATTTCAAGAGGTGAAATTTCTAATTGTTTTGCGATTCTAAAAAGATCTGTACCTCCAGGGACAAACTGGTAGGTATAAGAGTAAGGTTTAAGCTTCCTTTTTATATCAAAACCGTAGTGCTTGGGGTTCTTGGCAATTAATGCTGCGGCTAAAAACTTTGGGACATACTCTCTAGTCTCAGAAGGAAAGCCTTTTTTTCGAGAAAGAATCCAAAAATTACTAGTCCCGTGTCGCTTAATAAGTTTTTTTAAGCGGTTTTCCCCCATATTATAAGCTGAAAGGGCAAGGTGCCAGTCTCCAAACATTTTATAAAGAGTGTTTAAGTAGCGCCCGGCAGCCCATGTGCTTTTTATAAGATCCCTTCTTTCATCAAGCCACCAGTTTACTTTTAAACCATACTGAAGAGCTGTGGGTTTCATAAACTGCCAGTAACCAGTGGCGTTTGCGGAGCTTACTGCTGTTGGGTTTAGGCCGCTTTCAATTATAGGAAGGTATGCTAGGTCTGCAGGAAGCCCTTGCTTTTGCAAGACAGATTTGATTTTGGGAAGTTTTTTTTCTGATTTAACGAGCCAATTGTTAAAGTATGAGGCGTCGTTTCTTTGGAAAATTTTAATCCACTTTATAACATTAGGGTTTTTAGAAGACTTGGTGCTGCCTATGGATGGGACTGAGGTGGTAATAAAGAGCAGTAAAATGATGTAGATTCGTCCCATTCACTTAGTTCTACCGCTTTTGAATGGTTGGGTCTATTTTTTAAAAGAGATACACCTAAACATGGTACTTTGGTATAATGATCTATAGTTAGAACAAAGGGGGATTTGTGGTTGAATTTTTTATGCTGGGATACTCGATTAAAGTCTGGGAAGCTTTGGCTGTCTTAGGTGTTGTTCTTGCGGCTTTAGAAATCTTTGTTCCAGGCTTTGTTCTCTTACCAATAGGTTTGGCTTTTCTTGCAACATCTGTTGCTGCAATATTCTTATCAACGCCTTTAGCGATTTTAACAGCTTTAGCGGTGAGCTTGTGTTTTTTAATTTGGCTTTTCCAATTTCAGTTAAAACTTGGTGGAAAGAGAAAATCAGTTTTGGATACAAATGTTGAAGGAATGAAGGGCCAAGAAGTGCTGATCACTCAAAAAGTAGAAGATCATGAGTATGGGGAAGTGAAGCTTTATGGTGATAGATGGAGGGCGTATTCTATTTCAAAAAGAACATATGAAGTTGGAGAGTACGCTTTAGTTGTAAAAGTTGAAGGTAACAAATTAGCATTAGATTAAAACTTTGTAAGGAGTTGTTGTGAGTATAGGTATATTATTAGCATTTGCGGTTGTGGTTTTTGGATTGATCACAATTTCTGCAGGAATAAAAGTGGTTCGTCAAAGTGAGTGTATGATTATTGAGAGCCTTGGGAGTTATAGTAGAACTTTGAAAAATGGTTTGAATTTTTTAATCCCTTTCATTGATCGTCCAAGAGACATGTACTGGATTGATCAAGGTGGTATTTTTTCAACATCAAGAATTGATTTAAGAGAAACTGTTTTAGACGTTCCTCAGCAGGCCGTGATCACAAAAGATAACGTAACAATTGATATTGATGCACTTTTATATATTCAGGTTATGGACCCGTTAAAAGCAACATATGAAATTGCAAACTTACCGATAGCTGTTAGTCAGTTAGCTCAAACGTCATTAAGAAACGTTATTGGTGAAATGGATTTAGATGAAACTCTAGCTTCTAGAGATGTTATTAATACAAAATTAAAAGAAATTTTAGATGAGGCGACGGACAAATGGGGAACAAAAGTTAACCGCGTGGAGCTTAAGAACATCAATCCTCCAAGAGATATTCAAAATGCCATGGAAAAACAAATGCAGGCAGAGCGTGAAAGGCGTGCGCAGGTGCTTGAGGCAGAGGGTGATAAGCAGTCTAGAATTCAAAGATCAGAAGGTATTCGCCAAGAGCAAATAAACATTTCTGAAGGTGATAAAGAGGCAAGAGTTAGGCGTGCAGAAGGTGAGGCTGAGGCAATCAAACGCGTTGCTGAAGCAAAGAAGCAGGCGATTGAAGAGCTTAAGGCTGCAATTGGAAGTCCCGAACTAGCAACACAGTTTTTGATTGCAACCAACTATTTAGAGGAGTTTGGAAAGTTCACTCAAAAAGAGGGTGATAAAGTATTTATCCCTTATGAGGCTTCGACTTCATTAGGAACGCTGGGTTCAATCAAGGAGCTGTTAAGTAAATGAATTCAAAAGTGATACCTTTTGACGTTTTAAAGCGGGAGGAGACACGGTCTAAAAGTGAGACCGTGGACATTCCTATTAAAGAAACGAAAGAGGAAAAGCTTTTACGGCTAGAAAGTTTATTTGAGCAAGGACTCTATAATCCAAACTTAGAAGATGTTGCAGAGGCTCTCATAAACAAGCTAGTGGCAGAAGAAGAGAAAAATACGAAAAAGTAGCTTTTAAAGGCTCTATAATTAATACAATTTTCAGAACTATCTACAGTTTATTTATTATTTTTAAGCAAACTTTTTGACAAAAATGCCTCTTTTCCATAGAAATGTGCAAAGTTTCATGGAGGAGCGTGTATGTTAGTCCTTACTAGGAAGGTTGGGGAAGGTATAAAAATCGACGAGAATATCTTCGTGCGGATTATTCAGGTAAAAGGTAAACAAGTCAGAATTGGTATCGAAGCCCCAAGAGAAACTCGTATTCAGCGAGAAGAGTTAAACGAGGGAGGGGCTGATTCAGTCCCTAAAGCTACATCAACAGAATCAACTACTCAGTCTACTGTTGAGCCGTCATAATTTATGAGTGATTCATATATTAAATTGGTTTTAACTAAAGTGCCGCAAGTAAGCAGTGAAGAGATCACGTATAATCTTTTTGAACTTGGCGCGCAGGGTGTTTCAGAAAAACTAAAATTCATTCAGACAAGTCAGCAGTATGATCCAGAGATCATTCCGGTTGATGAAACCGCTCTAGAAGCCTTTTTCTTATTTGAAGACAAAGAGAAAATAGAATCTTTGATGGCTCTTGATGAATATAAAGACTTAGGCGCTGAATTTTTATTAGAGCAGAATAAAGACTGGCTGCATGAGTGGAAGAAGCATTATAAGCCTTTTTGCGTTACAGGTGATTTATGGATTTACCCATCTTGGGAAAAGGAAAATGCTAAAAGTGATCAGGAAGTTATTCTAGTAGACCCCGGTCTGGCTTTTGGAACGGGAACACATGCAACGACAGAACTTTGTTTAAAGGCTCTTTCAGATATACTGGTTAAGGGGCACGAGTACAAAAGCGCTCTAGACATGGGTGCTGGTACAGGGATTTTATCCTCTCTTATTTTTAAAAGAAAAGTTTTAGACGTGGTTGCATGTGAAATAGATGAGATGGCAAGGGATAAGTGTCGTGAAAACCTTGAGATTAATGGGTGCTCTAAAGTCGTAGTGAATGGCCCTGAGGATTTAGATGATAAGGTTTATGACTTAGTTGTTGCAAACATCATTGATGGCCTCCTTCTAAAGATTAAAAAAGACCTAGTTGCAAGAACTGGAAAGAAGCTTCTTTTATCCGGTATTCTTTTAGAAAATGAAGAAAACGTTTTAAAAGAATTTTTGGCAGAAGGTTTAGAGCTTGTGCAAAGAACATCAAAAGATGAATGGGCTTGTTTAGAGTTTACTAAAAATGCGTAGATATTTTATAGATCAAAAAATATCAATACAAGAAACAGTTGTTATTGATGGGGACCTCTTTAAACATATATTTAAGGTTTGCAGATGTGATATTGGTGGAAAGTTTGAGCTTTTATCTCAAGACTCAGCTTATTTGGTTGAAGTAAAATCTGTTGCTAAAAACTTGGCAGAGGTTCTTGTTTTAGAGAAGAGACTTGTTCCAAAACTTAAAAAGCCACACATTCATTTGGTTTTAGCAAACCCCAGGCCTGCTGTGTTTGAGGGTGTTGTTGAAAAAGCTGTGGAGCTTGGGGTGAAGAGTATTCAGCCTATTACAACTCAAAAATCTTTTTATAAAAGCATTGAGAAGTTAAAATTAAAAGAGAGTAGAATCCAAAAAATTATTATACATGCTATGCAGCAGACGGGCCGTGTAGAGCCTTTAGAAATGAAAAAAGGCCTAGAGCTTAAAGAGTTCTTAAAACTCTTTAAGGAGGCTGTTTCTTCAGACAAAACTCAAGGCTTTATGTTTTATGAGGCTTTAGGGGATGGGTCTTCAGATATTGGAGGCGGTGCCTTAGAGGCAGTTGAGGATGTATTTGTTCTAGTGGGCGGAGAAGGTGGTTTTACAGCTGAGGAGGCCCAGAGGGCTGTTTTAGCAGGCTTTTCAGCTCTTTTACTCGGGGAGCAGATTTTACGGGTTGAAACTGCTTGCGTGGCTGGAATATCCATTTTAAAATCAAAGTTTAGTGCCTGGTGATTTAATCAGCAAAAAAGGTGGGCTTTATGAATGGTGAGAATGACTCTGAAAATGAAAATAAAGTACTAAGCCTTTTTGATGATTTGGGTGATGGGCTTTCAGAAGTAAAACCTCTTACAAGAGGTCTTGGATTTAAAGATAGAGTTTCTGAAGGGGTTTACACCATGGAGATGGACAGTGTTGATACTGTAGATGCTGATGGTGGCACACTAGATATCGGTCATGAGAGTTTTGGTGATGGTGTGCTGAATATAGATCCTGAAGGGGGTCTTAAGTTAGAGACATCAGAAACAGTTCAACCTATTTTATTTCATTCAGGACATGATGGGCTTATTAAGAAAACTGCAAAAAAATCAGGGGAGTCATTACTTGGGGCTTTCATTGATGTTCTTCTTGTTGTGGCAGTGACGATATTAACCGTTGCTGTTTTGACTGAGTTTACGAGGTTCTTTTTTGATTTTGCAAAAATTGCTAAGTTTAACTTTAATGAGCTTGGAAAAGTTGCTGTAGTTTTTTCTGCATACTTTTTATCTTATAAGATTTTCTCCAGGGTGTTCTTTGGAAAAACTTTAGGAGAGTGGTCAAGTAGGCACCAGTTAGGGCTTTTGCTTCAGCAAAATAAGCTAGTTTATCCATTTCAGGTGTTAGCCCGTGAAATAGCTTGTTTGGTAACAGCAGTTTTTTTTCTTCCTATTTTGTCCATGGTCTTTAAAAAAGATGTTGGTTATTATTTTTCAGGCCTTCAAACATATATAGAGCAAAAGAAATAAAGAAGTATGAGCGTTTCAAAAAAAGTAGTTTTTACTAACGGTTGTTTTGACTTGTTACATGTGGGGCATGTTCGCTACCTGCAACAGGCTAGAAAATTAGGAGATAAGCTTATTGTGGGGTTAAACTCTGACCAGAGTGTGAAAAGACTAAAAGGGGAATCTCGACCAGTCGTTTCAGAGGATCATAGAAAGGAAATACTTTTAGCTCTTTCTTGCGTTGATGAAGTGCATCTTTTTGAAGAAGACACGCCACTAAATTTAATACTTTCTTTGCGCCCGAATATTTTGGTCAAGGGTGGTGATTATGACATCTCAACTATCGTTGGAGCGAAAGAAGTTATGTCCTGGGGTGGAGAGGTGAAAGCTTTAAATTTTCATGAGGGGTTTTCTTCTACAGATCTAATTGAAAAATCTAAAGTTTAAATGCGAGTGAGAGCGACGACTCTGACTTATCAATATCTGAAAAACTATATGTTAAAGTTAGGCGAGTTCTTGAAGACTGGAAGACGGCTTTAGCAACGCCAGCAGTTGATGTGATATCTGCCTTGCTGGTGTCTCCGGATGTTAGGGTGTTACTCCCAAGAGATTTTTCCTCATAATTCCCTTTGGCAAACTCTACTCGCCCGCCGAGGCCTAAATGAAAGAAGCTGATTTTTTTAAATGCTATGAGGCTTAGGCCTGAAGAGTTGATATTGAGTGTGTCATCTAAATTGTAGTTGGAAGTGTAAAGCTCAGGTTTAATATGAAAAGCACCTATTTGGCTTGAGTGACTTAAATTAAAAGAGTAGCCAGAGATGAGGTGGCTTTCTGCAGGGAGTGCGAAAGTGAATCCCATATCAATATTCCAATAAAGGCCCTTTCTTATAGTGGCGATGGGTTCAAGTAGGTTCTTACTAGAAATAGCACCGATATCATTTATACTGTTGAGTTCGAGGTCCTGGTGGACGGCAGTGATCTCAATTTCAAAATCCTCACCAAGAGCAAAGGGTGAATTTGAGCTATGTAAAGAGAGAAGTCCTGAGAATTTTTTAGTCACGTCTGCTATTTGATTAACGTTGATCCCTGTGGGGACTACTTTTGCTAAAGCGGGGGAGCTTGTTAAAAGAAGTGTTAAAAGCAGGCTTTTCATTTCCTCAAGTTATCTTTAATTTGCAGAAACCTCAACACCTGGGTTTGAAATATAAAAAGATGTTGTAGCAATTGAGTCTTGAAGAGTTAAAAGAACCTCATTATTGGCTATGTCTGGATTGATAGCGTTTAAGACAGCTAATTGGTACACTTCACTAAACAGATTGCTATCTCCCTGGTTAATATCCCAAGAAAGCACAAGCTCGTTTAAAAGCCCTGCTGTGTACTCGATTTTCTCAGTACTCATAGTTTGATTTGAAAAAGTTGCAGAAAGGCTTACAGCAGTAGAGTGGCGTAAAAACTGAGTGCGTATGAAGCTGTCATAAGTAGTGAATTCTTCGTTTTCTTTTGTGAATAAAAAGTTAAGAGCGGCAGTGTAAGCATTGGTAACGCCCTCAGGATTAGAGTCTCCCTTAAGGAGAAGCTTTAAAGCTTGTTCAAATTCTTGAAGCTTTTCTTTTGTAAGAAGGTTGTGAAAGTAAGCAATAGAGAAGACATCAAGGCTTTCAACCTTTGGATTAGAAGCTCCTGAATTTACAGCTGTGTTAGTGCCTGCGTTAGTGTTTTCGGTCTCTTCTAAAGCGTCCTCTTCATCAGCTTTTTTGATTTCTTTAGGAGTAAATGAGCTAAAAGAAATAGAAGAGATTGTAGATTCAGACTCTCTTTGTTTAGAACTTTTTTGTGAGTCACCCTTGCTAGATCTTGCAGATGCCGTGTTGTCTTTACTGTTCTGTTTGTTGTCAGCTACAGTCTTTTTCTCTTCTTCGTTGTCTTTCTTTTTTTCATCCTCTTTTTTAGCAGTCTCTTCTTTTTTTGCCTTCTCTTTAGTAGGCTCCTCTTCTGAAGTGTCAGCTTTTTCAAAAGATTCCTCAGCTGATAAATCATCAGTAACAGCAGAAAGTTTCTCTGTAAGATTACTCTTTAGAAGGCGTTTTTGATACTGTTTGCTTAAGCGTATAGAGTTCTCTTTGCTTTTGGCAAGGAAGTCGTTTGCACCTGTTCTGTCTATGGTGTTGTCAAAAGAAAAAGTCTCAGAAGTCTTTAAGGTAGCTGCTTTTTTTGTATCTTGTTTAAGAACAGAGTTTGTAAAAACAAGAAGGCTCAGCGCAAGAACTGGTAGAATATAAGTAAGGTTTTTCTTGATCATAAAGCCCCCCGACGTAGATCTTTGATATTTATAGAGCATAATCTGTGCCAAAGGAGAGTCTGTGTTTATAAACGAAGGTATTGCTTTTAGAGTCAAAAAAATGGATCCTGAGCGAGAAAATGTACTATAATGAGACAGGGCTAGTCTGTTAAACTTTTGGCCAGCTGTTATAAACTACTATAATTTTTAGGTATTATTACTTCCCCTTATCAGCCACTGGACTTAGTGGTGTGAGCCAAATTATTGGCTAACAGAATACTAACTTCATCGGGCATAATATTCAGAAGGAACAATCTGTTGGGGGTTTAATTTGGAAAAAGAAATACTTGGTTTTGTGATTGAAAGAAATAGAATTTTAGAGGAAATTATTCGATTAAATCATTTAGCTATCTCAGAGTTTTCTTATTTAGACTCAATAGACAGAAAGCATTTTTTCTTAACACGTAAATATATGATTGAAGCATTAATTATATCAGAGAATAAAATCATTGCTTACTCTATGATGGATTGGTCCACTTTTAGTTTAGATTCAGAATACCGTAATGAGTATTTGATGCTTAGTAGAGAAAAAGAAGAATGCGTTGCTGAAATTATAAATCAGGATAAAATTTTAGGCGCACTTGTAGAAGATGAGGGGCTAGAGAAGACGGCGTGAGGCTATGCACACCAAGTGAGAGCTTAATAGGTAAAGATGTCTTCTTTGAGAACAAAAAAGATAAAATCAAAAAATTCGATTACATTCTAATTGATGAAGGCAGCTTGTCCTTTGAATGCCCTAAAGAGGTAAAGAAGGTCTTTTTTGGAGACGTTAACAGTGTTGCGTCTGTTGAGGGTTTTAGCTATTTTTTTGCAAAAGAAAGCTCTGTAGAGGAAGTTTATACTTTCTTAAAAAAAGATTTTGAGAAAAACAAAGCTAGTCAAAAAGAACTTGCTCTTAGCGAGATAGGGACAGAGCTTGAAGAGAAGGCGTCTATTACGGAGAGCCTTCAAAAAGAGTCTGACTTACATAAGAAAGAATCAACAAACATTAAGGGTTTAGGGGAGTACGTTATCCGTCTTCTTGGCGTTAACACTATGGAACAGCTTGTTTACGAGACGGAGAGCTTAAGAATTTTAAAGTATAAAGGGATTAAGGTTTCATTAATCTACATAGATTCTAGAGATGGTTTTCTTTGCACGAGGAATACAACGCGCAAAATTAAGGGGCTTGGAGATGTAGAAGACTGGTCTACTTTTGTGGAGGACCGGAAAAAACTTGCAAATATTCTATCAAGACCAGTTCTCAATCATTTTAAAGTGTATTCTGAAAAATTAGAGACAGGGGACTCATTATACGCTCTTTTTGAATCACAAGAAGAGTTTTTAGAAAAAGACTACTTTTTAATGATGTTGAAAAAACTTTTATTTACTAACTTTGTAAGGGTTTTGCAAAGTGAGAGGCTGCTTAAGAACTCTTCGCTTTTGTCTCAGGCGTTTCAACAAATTCAAAGCACGTCACTTTTAATTGGATCAGATTTTACAGTTCTATTCTCTAATCAAAAAGAAAGTCTTAATCAAAAGTGTTATAAGTATATGTTTAATAGAATGGAGCCGTGTACAGGGTGTCCAATCATTAACGATTTAGGTGAGGCTTCCTCAACTAGAGAGGTTGCGCTTTTAGAAGATGAATTTGTCGTACATTCCTCTAAAGTTAAAAACTTAAACAATAGCTTCTATCTTCATATCTATGAAACAGAGGAGAATTCTAAAAAAAGAGAATCAATTAAGATTCAAAGGGGTAAGCTTCAAAGCTTGGGTCTTGTTACACAGGCTTTAACTCATGAGCTCAATAACCCTTTAACTGGAATTTTGGAGTTGTCACAAGAAATGAGTTTAGATTTTGAAGGGCAGACAGCAGAAGATTTAGAGGAAATTTCCTCAGCTGCAAAGCGCTGCCTTTCCATTATTGAGGATTTAAAAAAGTTCTCGTCCAAGAAGATTGAGTTTTCAAGAGTGAACTTTTCTGAAATTGTTCGAAGTTCATTAGTTTTAACAAAAGTGTTAACAAGAAACGCATCAATCTATGCTGACTTAGATGATGATGTCTGGATCTCAGGGTCTAATACATTGCTTAGTCAACTGGTGTTTAATATTATTAAAAACTCTGTTGAGGCAATGGATGGGGATGGTTCAATTTCAATATCTCTTAAAAAAGAGAAGGGAGAGGCTGTATTGTTGTTTGAAGATACGGGGCCCGGTCTTCCAAAAGGAATGAACAATGTTTCTTTATTTGGAACCAAAAATAAAGAGAAAGGGAGTGGCTTTGGCCTTTTCTTAGTAAATGAGTTTGTAAAGTTACACAAAGGACAGCTTTCATTTGGAAACTTGCCTGAGAAGGGCGCTTATTTTAGTATTAATGTGCCACTGACGTGAGCGTAAGGGGATAGGTTGAAAGCTTTAGTAGTAGAGGATGAGCCTGCAATATCTAGAATCTTAACTAGAAAACTAAAAAGAATGGGATATGACTGCACATCAACTGACAGCATCGCTGAATCTAAGAAAATATTAGAGTCAGAGGAAATGGACGTGGTGTTCTTAGACTATGTTCTTGTGGACGGTCGTTCTAAGGAGCTTGCTGTGGGGGGCTATTTAGAGAAAGTCTCCCACCTTTACCTAATGTCGGCATTTATGGATGATTTAGAGAAGAAAGATTTTTCAAACCTGAATGTGACTTTCTTGAAGAAACCGTTTAAAGATTTGGCTTCGATTTTATCTCAAGTGGAGGCTTTGCTGTGAGGATTATTTCTGGAAAATGGGGTGGGCGAAAGCTTGCTGCATTCACTTCAAAAGCTATTAGGCCTACTACGGACAGAGTAAAAGAAACTATTTTTAATATGATAGGCCCTGATATAGTGGACACAAGAGTGTTAGATTTATTTGCGGGGACAGGCAGCCTTAGTTTTGAGGCTCTTTCTAGAGGGGCTGAGTCTGTGCTTTCAGTAGACAGCGGGGATGACTCAAAGAAAGTTTTTTTAAAGAATAAGGAGCTTTTAGGGGCCGGGGATGAATCTACTTATAGATCTCAGGACATATTCTCGTTTCTCTCAAAAGAAGAGAAGAGTTTCGATTACATTCTTATAGACCCTCCGTTTACTAAAAAAATGGGAGCTGAGGTTTTAAGGGCTGTTGCAGACTCCAAGGTACTTAAGCCAGATACAAGAATCTTTATTGAATGCGTTAAGGGCGAGGAGACCGTGGACGAGTATGGTCGACTGGTTGTAGAAAAAATTAAAAAATATGGTGATAAGGCTTTGTACACTTACACTGTAAAAAGCGAAGAAGGATGACTTATGAAATTTGCAGTCTACCCGGGAAGTTTTGACCCGCTAACAAAAGGGCATATTGATATTATAGAGCGCGCACAAGGCTTTTTTGATAAATTGTACATACTTGTTGCTAAATCATTTGATAAAAAGCCGATATTTACAGTTGAGGAGAGAGTGGCGTTGATTCGTGAGTCAGTTGCTCAAATGGACTTTACGTTTAAAGATAAAATTGAAGTTATTGAGTGGTCGGGACTTACTGTAGATTTTGCAAAAGAGCATGATGTAAGTTGTATTGTTCGTGGTGTGCGCTCTTCTGTGGACTTTCAAATGGAGCAAACTTTAGCAAATGTAAATCATGAGCTTTTTCCTGGTTGTGAAACATTGCTTTTATGCTGTAGACCTCAGTTTAGAGATCTTTCATCAAGGCTTGTAAAAGAGATTGCGCAGCATAAAGGAAGTATTTCAAAGTTTGTTCCAGAGCATGTTGAAAAAGCTTTGGCTTTAAGAATAGAAGAGTTAAGGAGTGATAGAAAGTGAAGTTATCAAAAAGATCAGATGGTGTTAAAACATCACCAACATTAGCCCTGGCAGCAAAAGCAATAGAACTTAGATCTAAAGGTGTGGATGTAGTGTCTTTATCTGTAGGTGAGCCGGATTGGACAACTTTTGAAGTTTGTAAAACGGCAGGACTGAACGCTGTTACAGAAGGAAAAACAAAATACACTCCGGCTTCAGGAACTGCGACGCTTAAATCTGCATTGTCTAAGAAGTTTTCTAAGCGTTATGGTTTTGAGCTTAACAACAAAAATGTAGTGATCACTCCAGGTGCGAAGTATGCAATTCAAGAAGCTTTGTGGAATTTATTAAACCCAGGGGATAAAGTAGGAATCTTTATTCCGTTTTGGGCTAGTTATACAACAATGGTTGAGATTGCCAACGGTGTGCCAGAACTGATCTCTTTAAATGAAGATTTGTCTTTGTCTAAAGAGAACCTTGAGAAAGCCTTGGCCTCAGGAGTAAAAGTTTTATTAATCAACTCTCCAAACAACCCTTCGGGAAGCGCTTTTAATAAAAAAGACTATGAGGTTTTAGTTGAGTGCTTAAAGGCATACCCTGATGTTCAAGTGATTTTAGATGATATTTATGCAGACCTTTACTGGGGTGAAGAGGGTGAATGCCCACACTTATTTGATGTGGATCCTTCGATGTTTGAAAGAACTATAGTGATCAATGGAGCTTCAAAAGCCTACTCAATGACAGGTTGGAGAATTGGTTGGGCTATTGGTGGAGCTGATATAGTAGGTGCTATTTCAAGATACCAAAGCCAAACAACAGGGTGCCCGAATGCGATGGCCCAAGCGGCTACTGAGGCTGGAGTTGAAAAGGCAGGGCCTGATATTGAAGCTTCTGTAAAAACCCTTAAAGCGCGCGCTGAAAAAGGTTATGAACTACTTTCTTCTATTGAAGGGGTAAACTTGCAAAAGCCAAAAGGGGCTTTTTACTTTTGGGTGAACTTATCTGAAGTTCTTGAAAAGATGAAAATGACTGATTCTGAGTTTTGTAACCAGCTTTTAGAGAAGAAAGCTGTTGTGGTTGTTCCAGGTGTAGAATTTGGGCGCTCAGGCTTTGCTAGAATGAGTTTTGCTGTCAGTGAGGAAGTTTTTGCTGAAGGCGTTTCAAGAATTAAAGAATTTATTAAAGAACTGGTCTAGGCGAGAAGGCTAAATTACTTCATAATTTAATTATGAGTAATTTAACTAGCGAACTGATTAATGAACCTGTGAGAGAGTCTGTGACGGGCTTTTTACAAATTCTTTTTGGTGAACAGCAGACAACCTTGTTTTTGATACTGTTTCTGGTTATTTTCCTAATCCAGTTTGGTTTAGTGTTTTTGCTTTATAGATCAAATAGAGCGTCTGCGATTAAGATTACAGATTTAGAAAGTCTACTTGGAATTACGGCGGATAGGGTTCTTTCAATTAAAGAAAGAACGGATGCTGTAACCTATCAAGATGTAATGTCTCGCTTTAAGGCTGGCCAAAAGCCTTATCAAATTGCAGAAGAAACTAATGTTAGCCTAAAAGAGCTTGAGGCTTTAGAAAGAATTTTAAAAACAATAGATTAAAAGACTACTTTGTAGAGTTTTGAACAAAAGTTCTTAAGTAGAATTTTACAAGATGATCTGCGTTCACAGGTTTCTTATCACTCACCCATCTAATCTCATTAAAAGCTCCCCATGCAGCTTCAATTGTTCCATCAGGGATGACGGCTGGGTTTGAGTTTGAGGAGCTAGAACCTAAGAAAGGTGAAGACATGTGGTGGAAGGTGATTTGTATTTTCCCAGGATGAAGCATGTTAAAAACAAGCTTGTAGCCGTTTCTAAAAACCATAAAATCTGCGTGAGTTTTTGCTATTCCATAAACTTTAATGAGGCCGTTTGAGCTTCCTTTAAGTTGATTAAAGATATCAGCATTAGCTATGAACTGTGATTTTAAGTTTTTTAAAAACTCAATAGATGAAGATAAGATGATGTGGTCTTTATTTACTACAGGCGAAAAATCTATGAGCCCAGAAGTTTCCATTTGCTGTTCGTTTCGAATTAGCTCCTGTATCCATTCAATGTTTTGCTCTGTATCCATAAAGTCCCCCTAAAGTGTGACCTTACTCAGACCACACCTAAATCATTTAATTATGCGGCCTCAAAGTCAAGACCCGCTTGGGGTTAATAAGGTAGTCCGCTTAATCCAAAACCCACAAAAACTTCAGGTGAGCCAGAGTAAATATCGGAGTTTAAAAATTTATAAAGACCTATTTGTAAGCTTGCGGGGAGGTGATAAAAGAGCTTTCCTTCAAATACGAGCTCACCCCCGGCAGAATACAGTGGCGTTGAGTGGTTGATGAGTTTGTTGTTGATAAAGTCGGCACCCTTCATGGAGCCATAATCAGCAGTAAGTGCAGCGGTTACGCGTTTGAAAAAACCAGGCAAAAGTCCAGGGCCCCAGTTGATGTTTATAACGGGAAACCTGTACTCAAGGTGGGCAACGGCAAAAGAGTCTGTGGCAAATAAGGCTCCAGTTGGAAGTCCTCTAAGCGCAAAGGACCCCGCAGAAGCTGTTCGATAAGGTTGGTTTAAAGAGTTTGATGAAAAAATAGTGGGCAGGGTGTCGTCATTAATTTCAGCATCAATTCCTAGAATCAGGCGATGAGTGGAGACGAGTGGAGACTTTGCAAAAAACCTTAAGCCTATATTTGCTTGAGTGTAGTCATAGTAATCACTTACTGGAATATAATGACGAAGCCCAAGATTAAAACGATAACCTTTGCGGGGTGAGAGTTCTCTGGATCGAAGCTCTGAACTGTTGTAGGAAAGATTTGAGGCAAGCCCGACCCTTTTAACATCTTGGTTGGAGCCTAAATCAGTCGCGTTCCAAAGCGAGTGAATGCTCAGGTTGAGGTCTTTTCCAAAGCCTTTACGAAATGTATAGGTGCTTCCAAGGGAAGCAAAAGTAGATTCTCTAAAAAAAGTTAGAGAAAGGGGCTCGTTAAATGTACCCACTGAGAAAGAAATGGGCAGTTTAAAATGTCTTGAGGTGTAGTTTGCGCTTGCAGATATTTTCTTTGTTAATGTATCTGTTGAAGCGCTTAATGAGTAAGAGTTCAGGCCTAAAGGATCTTGGCTTCCTATGCTAAGTCCGTAAAGGAGTTCCCCTGAAAATCCATAGGGACTTACTACGGTATTGGGAACAATGTAGTGAGGTTGAAGCTTTGAAAAAGAAGAATATGAAGACTCCTTTAGAGTCAGATTTTGAATTTGAGAGACTTCAGATTGGTTTTGAATTTCAACGGGTTCATAAGTGCTTTTAAGAGACTCTAGGTTTTCTATAAAAATATGAGGTCGGTCAGACAATATACGAGCGCTGAAAACTTGATCGGTATCTTTAAAGCTTAAAGATTCTATTGCTGGGTGAATTTTAAGAAGTGAGTTTTTATTAAGCTCTTGTAGGTGTTTAACTCCTTTTGACTCATGGAGCACATGGAATTTGTTGCCACTTTTTTCAAGTCCAACGATGTGATCAGCAGAAAAAATGTGAGTAAGTTTTTTTGTGCTAAAGTTTATAGAAATTATAGACTCATTGCTGTTAGGGCTTTTGAGGCTGAAAAGAAGACTTTTTTTGTTTTTAAATGTGATAAAAGAAATACGCCCTTCAGGTGGTGTGATAAAAAGCTCTTTTGAATCGTTAAGTGAATTGAGTTTTCCTAAATAAAGTACTTGTTTGCTTATTTGAGCATCAACAAAAGCAAGATCTCCGTTTGGAAGCAGGTCAAAACTTTGAATGTTTTGGCTCTTGCTCAGTTTAGTGGTCTTTTTTGTTTTTAAGTCAAAAGAGAAGAGGGAGTAAACTTGGTGGTCTTGGTTTTTTAAGCTTAGGCTTAAGTAGAAGATGGTGTCGTTAAGGACTTTAAAATCTAAAATATTGCGAGTATTAAGAAGTACCGTTTCACGGTTGTTTTTTTGAACAATGATTTGATCAGAAAGGTAGGGTGTTTTTCTAATAAAATAGAGGCTTTCTTTTGACGGCATCCACTTTGGAAGCCTTCCAGGAAAAGAGCTTGCTGGTTTTGAAGTGATTTCCTTTGAGTCTCCAAAAAGCTCTCGCCAGGAAGAGTAAAGGCTGTCAGCTCCGCTTCTTTTATAACCGCCATTGATAAAATAAGGAATCCTGCCAGAGAAAACCTTGTGGGCTTTTGCTAGTCCTTTTATGCCAGAAGAAGAAAAAGATTTTTGATTAAGCCAGGCTCCATAGATATAGGGGCCTGAGCCATAGGGGTAGAGCCCAGAAGAGTCTTCGTTTGCAATAGATATACTGGATCTTTTAAGTTCTTTTTGTAGACCTTGATAGGAAGAGCTTCTAAGCCGGCCGCCGTTAGAAAGATGAGTCTCAGTAAAAACAGCAATGCCTTCTTGGTACCATGTAGGCATAAAGTAACCCGGAGACATGGCGCTTCCTAGAACCCACCTTAAAGGGCGGAACAAACCTCGTGTGTTGTGAAAAGTTAAAATGTGAGTGTACTCATGAACAAGAAGCTCGTAGAGCCAGTCTTTGTACTGCCCAACAGAAGAGCTTGGTGGTGGTGACACGGGTTGAAGGGTGATTATGGGATAGGGGAAAAAAGTTGCGCTTCCGTTTGAAAATCCTTTGGTGTGATCAACTATAATAAAAGTGTTCTTAGGGTGTTTTTTTGAAAACTTTTGTAGCGCTTTAAAGGCAAGCTCTGCTTTTTGTGCAACTAGTTTACCATAATCAGAGTGGTCTTTATCAACAACAACGGTAAAGTGTTCCGACTTAATCTTAGTCCAGTTATATTTATATGGCAGAAGTGCGTTTGCGTTCATAGAAAAGCTTGCTAGAATAGTGAACAGCAAAGCTTTTAGGAAAAATGAGTGGTACTGTTTCATGTTTTTAAATTCCTATCATTTGACTTAAGCTGTGAAAAACTTAGAATCATTGTATATATAGAGGAGAAAAAGTATATGCGAAAAGCAATCTATCTAGTATTTTGTGTGGTTTTGTCTTTAGGCCTAACAAACTGTGCTAGTAAAAAGAAAGACGCCGGAGATGAGGGGATCGCTATTCTTCAACCTGATGCAGGTTCTGAGGAAGGTGGAGAGTTACTAGGTGGAGTATCACAAGACGGTAGCGTTATGGACGCAACAGGTGTTGTTGATCCAGGTTTAAGCCTAACAGTTTCTGGTAGTGATACGGGAAGTTTTGAAGGTCTTTACACTGTAAACTTTGAATATGACAGAGCGAACTTAACTGATGAGTCTAGAGCTTTATTGGCAAGTAACGTAGATTGGATCAAAGCAAATACTAGTAAAATTATTCAACTAGAAGGTCACTGTGATGAAAGAGGTTCTACAGAGTATAACCTTGCACTTGGTGATAGAAGAGCAAGATCTGTAAAAGAATACTTAGCTTCACTAGGAATTGATTCAAACAGATTGATCGTTATCAGTTATGGTAAAGAGAAGCTTCTATCTGTGGGAGACTCTGAGTCTGATCACTTTAAAAATAGAAGAGTAAACTTTCTACCAATTGATCAGTAAGAGATATGAGTGTGTCTATAATGACAAAGAAAGTAAGAAAGGGGCTGTCAAAGTCCCTTTTTTTATATGTTATACTGATTAGCTTGGTATTCACAGGTTGTGCTGGGAGCCCGCCATTAATAGAGCAGGCGAAGGCTGTTGAAGCTCAAAAGTATGCAAAAAAGAATTATGCGGCAAAATATGCGGGTGCTTATTACCGAAAAGGCACAATTTACTTAAAAAAAGCACATGAATATTATGAGAATAGAGTGTATTCAAAGGCTAAGCAGGCATATTATACTGCTAGGATTTATTTTGAGAAATCTGAAACTAAAGCAAGAGTTTCTCAGATTAAAAAAGGAGGAGCGTTTTGAAAAGTTTGTTGATGATTTTAACTGTGGCGATGCTTTCAGGTTGTATCAGTTTAAAAGTGCGTGATGATAAAAAGAAAGTTCGCAAAGAATCAGCTGTTGTGTTGCAGTTGAGGCAACAAATTGCAGATTTAAAGTCTAAAAACTCAGACTATGAAGAGCAATTTAGAATGAGCACAGGTAAAATCGAAGAGCTAGAAATTTTAAACCGTAGAACTCAAGACAGTAACCAAAAAAGACTTGGTGAAGAGAGCCAGCAGCTTCAAGCATATAAAGATTCAGTTTCAGAGCTTGTTGAAGAAAAGAAAAAATTAGAGTTAGAGATTCTTAGATTAAAAGAAGCTAATAAAAAAGCGAAGAGAGAAGTTGTTGCAGCTAAAAGAAGTGCGAAAGAGCATTTGAATGAAGGTGATAAACTTTTTGATGATAAGAAGTGGTCTGGTGCAGCGGCTGAGTATCAATCTTATCGAGAAAAGGCTAAGTCTAAAAAGAATGAGGACTATGCTTTAGCAACTTATAAAATAGGTGTGTGTTTTCAAGAACTTGGTATGGTTAAAGAGGCTAAAACTTTTTATAAGTCTGTGGCCTCAAAGTACAAAGGTCAGAAAGCAGCAAAGTATGCTGAGTACAGACTCGCTAATTTGAAATAGTTTTGAAAAGTTCAAAAGAATTCGTTCTTGGGATTGAAACCAGCTGTGATGACACATCTGTAGCTTTAGTTAAATCAAGTGGTGAAGTTTTAGCGCTGAAGAAATGGACTAATGATGAGGATCATATTCCTTTTGGTGGTATCATTCCTGAAAGAGCGTCAAGAAATCATCTTAAAAATCTAGTTCCTCTAATTGATAAAATCTTAGAGGAAAATGGTGTTGGGGGTGAATCTTTAAAAGGGATTGCTGTTACAAATAGACCAGGTCTTCAAGGTTCATTGATTGTGGGTGTTCTTACGGCTCAAACACTAGGGGCCTTGTTAAATGTTCCGGTTGTTGGAGTGAATCACTTAGAGGGTCATATGCAGTCTCCTTGGCTTGTGGATCAAGGCGAAGAAGTTAGAGAAGATGTTTACCCGCAAATGTCTTTGATTGTAAGTGGTGGTCATACACAGCTTGTCTATATTGAAAAGTTTGGATCATATAAAATTTTAGGGCGGACAAAAGATGACGCTGTTGGTGAAGCAATAGATAAATTCTCTAATGTAATTGGCTTAGGGTTTCCAGGCGGACCGAAGGTAGATAAAGCAGCTCAATCAGGAAAAAGTGATGCTTATGCATTTCCTCGTCCAATGATAAGGGAGCAGTCATATGATTTTAGCTTTTCAGGTTTAAAAGCTGCGGGAGTTAGGCTTGTTGAAAAAATGTTAGAAGATAAAAGCCTTTCTAAAGAACAGGTTAATGACTTATCAGCATCATATTTAACAAGTGCTGTTGATGTTTTAATTTATAAACTAGAGAAGGCTTTAGCTGAATATCAGCCGAAGGTTTTTTCAATTGTCGGTGGGGTGAGCGCAAACTCCATGCTTAGGCAGAGGGCTTTAGAACTTTCAAAGAGGGTTGAGACCCCTCTTCTTACAGCTGAGATGAAATACTGCACCGATAATGGCGCAATGATTGCCTTGGCCGGTGCTAAAAGGTTAGACCTGAACTTAGAAGTTAGTGATAAATTTGAAACATACGCAAGATCTTTACCGGGAGACTTTTCATGAAAATTAGTGAAGTAAAAAAGCTCCTCGAAGAATTAGAGATAAAGCCTTTAAAGTCTCTTGGGCAAAATTTTTTAATTGATGAGTCTATAATTCAAAAAATATGTACATATAAGGATCTGCCCTCATTTGATCGAGTAATAGAGATTGGACCGGGGCTTGGCAGCTTAACAAGTAACTTTGAAGATTTTAAAAATAAAGTTTCTTTAATAGAACTTGATAGATCACTTTCAGAATATTGGACTAATAAGGGTTTTGATGTTCACCATCAAGATGCATTAAAATTTGATTGGACTAGCGTTGGTGAAAAGGCGATGTTGATTTCAAATCTGCCGTACCAAATTTCATCAAGGTTATTGATAGAGCTTTTTTGTGTAGGCGCCCCTTTTGATGAGATGGTTTTAATGTTTCAAAAAGAAGTTGGTGAAAGAATTAAGGCTGAACCAGAAGATAAAAAGCAGTACGGGCTGTTATCAATCATTTGCCAACTTGGGTGGAGTGTAAGGGCAGTGACTAAAGCTCCAAACAGATGCTTCTATCCCGCGCCAGAAATTGAAAGTGTTGTTCTCTCATTTTCCAAAAAACCTCTTGAAGGGCTTAGGAAGAGAAAGGCGTTTGTGAATCACTTAAAGCTTTTGTTTGGTGCAAGACGCAAAAAAATGAACGGGGTGTTTAAGAAGTATAAGCTTGAGTGGCCTGAAGAATTAAAAGGTTATTTAGAAATGAGGCCTGATCAGATAAATGCTGAAGAGCATCTGAAGCTTTATAAGTTTGTCGAGGAAAATCATGTCTAAATCTAAAAAAGACAACTCTTTTTTAATTCAAAATAAAAAGGCTCGGCACAACTACGACATCACAGAGACTATTGAAGCAGGCATAAGTCTTACGGGTAGTGAGGTTAAAACCCTTAGGGAGAAAAAGGGAGAGCTTTTAGAGGCGTTCTTTATTTTTAAGAAGATGGAGCTTTACTTACAAAACGCACACATCCCAGAGTATACAAATGGGGGTTACGCTAATCATGAGCCTTTAAGGCTTAGAAAAGTTCTTTTGCATAGAGAAGAGCTTGATCGATTATTCAGCCAGGTGAAAGAAAAAGGAATATCGCTGGTTCCTATGAAAATGTACATAAAGAATCGAAAAATAAAGCTTCTTATAGGTCTTGGTAAAGGTAAAAATAGGGGTGACAAACGAAATGCGTCTCGTGAAAAAGATGACAAGAGGCAAATCCGTCAACACTTAAGGTGATTTTTACAAAAATAAGAGAGATTTTTGACCTGGTTCTTTTTGAGATTTAAGACTTTCTGAACAGAAAGGGTTTAAATGAATTTTTGCGGATTTTGGGTTAGCCTTGTCATCGTCCTTTTTTCCTCGACTTCTGCAAATGCTCTTAGAGTGGGGTATTTTACAGGTACTTTTGACCCTCCACACGCGAGTCATGTCGACACAGTAGCTCGAGCAATTGAGCATGGAAGATTAGATATTGTTTATATTGAAGCAACATTAGCAGAGCACAAACCTAATGCTCTCCCATACGAAGAGCGTATTAAAATGATGGGATATGCCTTTAGAGATGTCCCAGAAGTTAGAAGGGTGCCGGACTCAGTATTAAGACATGTACTTAAGGATGCCAACATAGCTGCATTTAAAGAGCTTTTAGGCATTCATAAAAATGATGAGTTTTTTCGTATTCTTGGTTCAGACAAGTTCACCAGCGAAACAGTTTTACGCATGGAGGGGACAGGGCTTCAATATGTTGTAAACGTCCGTGAAGCTTTAGACCTTGAGGCTCCATATGCTCAGACTGTTTTAAAAAGAAAAGGGACGGTGATTTTGCCGCCGGCATTATTTCAAACATCGTCTACAGATATACGAATGGAAGCAAAGCGGGGGCGTCGGCATGAGCACTTGGACCCTGAAATTTATAAGAGAGTGGTTTCTTTAGGGGGGTATATGTTCCCAATTTGTAAATCACTTCTTTAATATTAATATATTTGGGGGGCGGGCTCTGAGGCGAGTTCATTTTCAACTTCTCTTAGAATATCTTTGAATATACTTGATAGCAAAATGAACCTAGAGGGTTTGTTGTAGTTTAAATACCCGGGGTTATAGACACTTTCACCAGTGACATATTCTAAGATGCTCTGCTCATTCTCTGGATGTGGGCGCTCGCGTAGCTTTCTTCTTGAAATTAAAAGTGCTCGCTCATAGATGTAGGAGTTAATAATTTTGTTGATTTCTTGTAGATCCTCAAAAGAAAGCCTGCTTGAGTTTGTAATAGAGTCTACATAGCGCTGTAATAAAAAGGCTATGTATGGTGGTGTAAGCCTTTGGTGAACAAGCCAAATTATTTTATTTTGAGCCTCAGGTGTTAGCCTTGAGGCGATGGGATCTTTTAAAAAAGCCCCTCGAAGCTGCCTCATTAAAAGAGGTGAGGGCTGAGCTTTTCTAAGTCCAAAGAGCTCTGTAAGAGTTGTGTGAAGCTCAAAAGACATACTTCCAAGTCTTTCATGCAAAGAGTCCTCTAAAGCTCGGCGGTCTTCACGGGCTTGTTTCTGTTCTTGGGTTATGAGATTTATTGTGTGACTTAGAGGGTCTTTTACCAGGAGTTGGCACTGTAAAGCAGAGGCTTTAGGTGACAAAAACAAGCCCCCTAAGAGAAAAATTTGCAATAAAGTTAACAGAATACTCTTCATATAAGTAGTTTTTGCAACAAGTATGCCTTAGGAGCTTTAGGTTTGGAGGAGGGGCGGCTACATTGGTATGACTTATGCTAGAGAGTTATATAAAGAGAAGGAGTTTTCTGATGATGAAATTAAACTTTATTACAAGTTTATTATTGATGTCGATTTCTGTATTTGCAGCTGACAGCCCAATAGTAGGGGCTGTGCAGTCAATGGAGCGCTGTGGAGATATGATAGATGAAACAAATCTTGAGCTTGGTCGTCTTGAGAGGCAACACCGTAACGGAGTGAGTTTAATATTTGCAGGGGCTGTGAGTACTGCGGCAGGAGTTTTTGCAGTAGGCACCTATGGGACTGTTCCACCACATTCTTTTGTTACAACAGGCACAGGGGTTGCGAGCGCAGCTTTTGGGCTTTTTAAAACTCAAAAAAGAAATAAGAATAATTATGAGCCATTGGTTATTAAAAAAGCTCAGCTTGAAGCAACTCGCCTAATAGCGATGGATTTGTTAGATGGAATTGAAGGCGGTTCTGTTCATTCATATAAAGCAAACTGCCCATTTGAAAGTGTTGAAGCTTGTGAAGAAGACATCAGAAGAATAAATGAGGAGCTATTTAAAGGGATACTATGTCTTGAGGGTTCTCAGTCTTTGAAGACAGGCTCAAATTAATTTTCTTATGAATATGAAAGCTTTCTTTTTGATGTCGTTACTGATTTGCAGTGCTTCTTCGTGGGGTGATTATAGCCGTGAAGTAGATGATGTCCGGGTCTTTGAACTAAGGGCTGAACGAAAGATAAATCAGGAGCGTTTAAGCCAGCTTCAAAGTACATACGGTTACGGTTTAGAGATTTTAGTGGCAAGTAAATCATTTGATTCTCCGGCGAGTGTTTTTGGACATGCGGGAATTAGGTTTGTGGGTTCAGGGTCTGAGCCATGGAATGATGTTGTTGTAAGTTTAGAGCAGCTCACCGTAGATATGGACAAATTATTTACAAATGGGCTGTCCGGAGGATATGAAGTGACCCCCAGGGTGTATACTCTAATAGAGTATACAAACACATATCAAACTTTAGAAGGACGCCAGCTTGGAAGAGTTATTTTACCTAGCACAGCGGAGCAAAGAGCTAAACTTGTGGATGTGCTTTTATCAATTTTTGAAATTCCAGATTTGTTCGGTGATTATAAATTTATCGGAAATAACTGTTCTACGGTTTTGCTAAAGGTCTTAAAGACTGCAGGCTTTCCTATATATTCAGACGCGTTAGTGAGTGCTCCGCCGTTACTGGAGAACGCATTGAGTTTTTCTTTACTAGGCCCTTACCCTAAAAGATACTTTCCTTCGGCAACAAGTTTGCTATTTGATAAAATGAAATCTTTTTTAAGACCAAATATGAGCTTAAGGCAAAAAATCTTTAAGCGTCTCTCTAGAAAAGATTTAGTAGAGCAACTTCTTCAAGATGATTTTTGGTCATACTTGGATAAGAATTTAACTAGAGCAGAGAGTGACATGCTTCACTTACTTTGGCCTGATCAGTATGTGTATGATGCCTTACTAAGATATCACTCTGATTCTGATGTTAAAGATTTTGAGGCTCTTGCATTAAAAGACTATGTTAACATTACCCAAAATTTGATGAAGAGAAAGAATTTGGTGAGCGTAACTATTAAGGAACTTGTGTCTAAAAGTTCGGTTTCACCAGACTTTTACTTATCCTGTGTAGATGACTCTGTATGTTTTGCAAAAAGGCGTCAGGCTTTAAAGCAGTCAGGTTTATATCAAGAAACACAACACAAGGTGCGTTCATGGTCTGCTCATGTTTGGAATGAAAAGCAAAGGTCAGATCAGTTAGTAAGTAACTTAAAATATAAAGACTGGGTCTCTCATCCAAGTGTTGTCGACATGTTAGAGTTTGCAAAAGATTTAGTAGAATAAAAAATTAATTTAAATTTTTATTAAGATTATTTTCTTTGGAAGTGGCTTTAGCGCTATCTTTAGAGTTTTTTTCGATAGACTCAATTGATGAAATTTCTCTTGAGCTGCTTTGATCAGCACTTTGCAATGGTAAATAGCCAAGTCCACACAACACAAAAATTATAGGCCTAAGTACATTAAAAGAGAGTTTCATGTCATAGTGATCGGGATAAATATAGGATAACTGTCTATAAAATCAGAGGTTTTTGATATTTATAGGAAGAGTGAATCATAACGAGTCAGAAACTGGAGAAAAGTGTTTAAGAACCTGTTAAGGGTTTCTGTATTGTTGCTGAGTAGTAGTTAAAATTCTTGCTTTGAGACAAGGGGCTTTACAATAGCCCCTTAAGTGGAGAGGGGACTTGAAAAACAAGTTCTTTTTTTTCGCTAGAAAGCTCAACCACATCACCTGCTTTTAAGTGGCTCACTTTTAAATTTCCAATTGAAATTCTTCGAAGCCTCATCACGCTATAACCAAGTTTGTCCATCATCTTTCTGATCAGGCGATTGC
>JBOEFV010000015.1:0-32154 GCA_050633065.1 Bdellovibrionales bacterium | reverse complement strand
GGTTGTAGAAGAGTTCATGAAAAAGAACCCTGTTCCACAAATCACAGGTGAAAAAGGGGAGCTTGTTCCTTTAAAAGTTGAATGGGCTGGGTTGATGCACATCAATAGTGTTTGGCAGTCTGAGATGGTTAGAGGAATGGGCGAGGCTTTAATGGGCTCATTTGTGATAGTTTTCTTCATGATGATGTTCTTATTTAGAAGTTTGAAGTGGGCTTTTGTGGCGATGCTCCCTCTAAGTGTGACAATTGTGTTCATATATGGGGCCATAGGCTTTAGTGGAAAATTTTATGACATGCCTATAGCAGTACTTTCAAGTTTAACCCTTGGACTATCTATTGACTTTGCAATCCACTTTATTGAGCATGTTATTACGTATAATAAGAAGCTTGGCTCTTTTGAAGAGGTCTTTAATAAGATGTTTGATGGAACAGCTCAAGCTATTTGGAGAAACGTAATGGTGATTTCAATAGGGTTTACGCCGCTGTTTTTTGCAGCTCTTCAGCCTTACTTTACTGTGGGAATGTTCTTCTTTCTCATAATGCTTGTAAGTGGAGTGACAACACTTTTAATTCTACCTTCAATTTTAAAAACTTTTAACAAGACCTTATTAAAGAGGAGTGAGTAATGAAATCTATTATACTAGGACTTATGACTGTATCAGTTTTTGCACAAGCAGAAGTTGATGTAAACCAAATAATGGAAAAAGCACACCAGGTTTCTTATTACCAGGGTAAGGATGGGAAAGCTCAAGTTTTGATGAAGGTTTACCAGTCTAAAGGAGCTAAGCCGATTAAAAAAGGCTTTTACATGCTTAGATATGATGTGGCCGACGGTGGAGAGCAAATGTTTTTAACATACTTCACGAGCCCTTCAGATTTAAAAAGAACAACATTCTTAGTGCATAAAAAAATAAAAGAAGATGATTATAGAAGGCTTTACATGCCAGCCTCAGATAAAGTTTTAGCAATTGCAGGATCTAGAAAGCAGGATCCTTTTATGGGGTCAGACTTTTCATATGAAGATGTTTCAGGAAGACACTTTACAAAAGATAACCATAAATTAGTAAAAGAGTCTGATTTAAACGGCACAGCTGTTTATGTTGTAGAGAGTAGTCCAAAAGTGAAGGAGGCAAAAACTTCAATGCTTAAATCTTGGATTTCAAAAGCTGACCACACACCTTTAAAGGTTCAGTACTTTAATCATAAGAATAAAGTTTATAGAGAGTACAGCTCTGATAAAATTATTGAGGTTCAAGGATTTAAAACCATTGTTAAAAGAACAATGAAATCTCCTTTAGAAGGTTCTTATACAGAAATGCTTTTTAACCCTAAGAACATATCTTATGATGTGGGTTTAAGCGCTAAAGATTTTAATGAAAGATCATTAAAGAACCCACCAATGAAGTACATGAAGTAAGGAGAGAGTGAAATGAAGAATCTATTTTTTTTATTGTTACTTGTTTTTAGTTTAGGAGCTTTTGCAGAAGAAGATGACTTTGCAGAAGAAGCTTCTCAGGGTTCAGGTATGAACCTTGAAATATCAGGATTTGTTGATTTTGAACAAGGTGGTCGAGTGTCAGGGCAAGGCCCAGCTTACAATAACGGGGCTTCAAAGGATTATGTGCTAGCAAATAGAAGACTTAGGCTTAAATCAGATAAGTCAGTGGGATATGCCTCAGTTTATTTTATGGTGGATTTTAACCATGATGAAATAGTAGATGACTTTAATATAGATATTAGAGAAGCAAAGCTTAAGTATTCTTTAGGTAAAAACACAGATATAAGTGTTGGGCGTCAGGTTTCTACATGGGGTGTGGGGGATTTGATTTTTATCAATGATCTTTTTCCTAAAAACTGGATTGCTCATTTCTCCGGTCGAGACCTTGATATGTTAAAAGACCCTGCTGACTCCTTTAGGCTTACTCACTATAAAGGAGACTGGGTGTTTGATCTTGTGGTTACACCTGAATTTTCACCGGATAAGACGCCTATGGGCTGTAAGTATGAAGTTTTTGACCCTAATTCAAACGGGGTAATTATGAATGAGGCTGCATGCGGTGTCTCTTCAACTTTTAATGACAATACAAACTCATTTGATGATGCAGAGATTGCTTTATCAGTTAAGAAAAAAATTGGTGGTCAAGAAGTAGCTCTTTATGGGTATAAAGGCTTTCATAAAAGCCCTAAGGGAATACGCTCAGAAACGCTTCCGGATAACAGCGTTCAATTTGCGGGTTATCACCCAAAACTTGAAGTTTACGGCTTGTCCTCAGAGGGTCAGGTGGGTCCTGGTATTTTAAGTTTTGAGGCCGGGTATTATAACTCTAAAGATGATAAAAATGGAGATGATTTTTTAATAGAAAATTCTATGCTTAAATACTTAGTTGGCTACAGAATGGATTTAAGCAGCAAGTTCTGTCTCTTATACACATCTNNGAATGGATTTAAGCAGCAAGTTTTCTTTTGGACTTCAGTGGTTTCAAGAAATGATGATGGATTATGATGAATATGAGTCTAGTTACTTACTAGCTCAGCCATCAAACTATACCTATAGGCTTGATCAATTTAGAGATACATTCACTTTAAGGCTTGGTTATAAAGCTATGGGCGACACTCTTTATGTTAACTGGTTTTCTTATATAAGACCCCAAGACAAAGACGCTTTTCATAAGTTAGAGATTTTAAAAAGAGTGAATGATCAGGTTGAAGTGTCTGTTGGAGCTAATATTTTTGAGGGGAAAGAAAACTATCAAGATCGTAGTTTTGGAATGCTCAAAGGTGCTGATAATGTTTTTGTAAAGTTTAAGTATATTTTTTAATAAAGAAAAAGGAGTTAATAATGGAGAAATGTTCTAATTCATCACAGGTTGAAACAGTTTTAAGAGGTGTTGCTGGAGTATTTTTATTAATATCGATAGCGCTTACAGAGTATCACGCTCCTGAGTGGAAGTGGTTTTCTGTATTTATAGCACTTAACCTATTGCAGTCAGCGTTTACAGGTTGGTGTCCTATGATGACCATCCTTCGTAAAGCATTTGGTTTAAAAGGATAGATATGAATATAGAAGATGTTGTAGCTAAAAGCTCTGACATTGCAGGGGTTTTTAAGCATTTATCGCATCAAAAGCGATTGATGATTCTTTGCAGTTTAATGGAAGAGCGCCAAACGGTTGGAGACTTATCTGAATTTTGTGAAATGAGTCAGTCACAAACTTCTCAGTTTTTAAAGAGAATGGAGTTAGAAGGGCTCNNGTTTGATGAAGCAAATTAAAAAGATTTTTTGTTAAAAGAAATTCAAATAAGGAGAGCATATGGCTCGCGTTGTAATATTAGGGGCAGGAATATCAGGGCATACGGCAGCCACACTGTTAAAGAGAAAGCTTGGAAAAAAGCATGAGGTAATAGTGGTGTCTCCTTTGGCTAATTGGAGCTGGATACCGTCAAATATTTGGGTTGGAGTCGGACGGCTTAAGAAGAAAGATGTAAGTTTTCCTCTTGCTCCAATTTATAAAAAATTAGGTATTGAGTTTAAACAAGCAAAAGGAACCTCCATTCATCCAGAGGGCGATGCTGACAACCCGTCTCCATATATAGATATTGAGTGGACCGGCGGAGATAAGAAGGGGCAAAAGGATAAGGTAAGCTATGACTTTTTAGTTAATGCCACAGGGCCAAAACTTAACTTTGATGTTACAACAGGGCTAGGGCCAGATTTTTTTACAGAGTCTGTTTGTTCTGCTGACCATGCTATACATGCCTATGCGGCCTTAAATAAAGCCATTGAAAAGATGAAAGCTGGTGAAAGGCAGAAAATACTAGTTGGCTCTGGCCATGGCCTTTGTACATGCCAAGGGGCAGCTTTTGAGTATGTGTTTAATGTTGAGTATGAGCTTGCTAGACAAGGTGTCAGAGATATGGCTGACATCACTTTTATAACTAATGAGTATGAGCTTGGTGACTTTGGAATGGGCGGGGCTCACTTTAAAAGAGGCGGGTACTTTATCCACAGTAAAACTTTTGCAGAATCTTTATACTCTGAAAGAGGGATTAGGTGGATTAAAAGAGCTCACGTTCAAAAGTTAGAAGAGGGTAGGGCTTATTTTGAAACCTTAAACGGAGAAGAGTCCTTTGTAGATTTTGACTTTGCAATGTTGCTTCCCCCATTTAAAGGACAAAACTTCACAGCTTTTAACAAAGCGGGTGGGGAGATTACTGGAGAGCTTTTTGCTCCAAATGGTTTTATGAAAGTTGATGCTGACTACTCTTCTAAACCTTATGAGGAATGGGAGCCTTCTGATTGGCCTAAAACATATCAAAATCCAAGTTACGGTAATATTTTTGCAGTAGGAATTGCTTTTGCTCCTCCACACACGATTTCAAAGCCAATGAAAAGTGTAAATGGAACTCCTATTAACCCAACGCCTCCAAGAACAGGAATGCCGTCAGGTATAATGGGCAGAACTGTAGCGCTGACAATATCTGATTTAATTAAAACAAAAAGTAAAAGTCTAAAGGCTACAAGGTCTGCGCCTTTTGCTGAAATGGGAGTTGCTTGTGTTGCTTCAGCAGGGGCTAGTATGACAAGAGGAAGTGCAGCTTCAATTACCATGTGTCCGGTAGTTCCTGATTTTAAAAAGTATCCAAAGCATGGAAGATCTATTAAGTATACTTTTGGAGAAATTGGTCTAGCAGGGCATTGGATTAAAAAAGTGTTGCACTATATGTTTATTTATAAAGCTAAATGCAAACCAGGTTGGTTTTTAATTCCGGAGTAGAATATGAAAGATAAAAAAGAAACTAAAGACACAAAAAAAATGGATGCTTATCAGCCTGAATACTACGCTCTAACTCCAAGTGCTGGGGTTAAGTTTTTAAGGGTTTTTTGGCCGTGGCAAATTATAAGGTTCTTCGCTATCAACCTTAAGATGGTTCAAATGATTTCAAAGTCTCATGGGGATAAGGAGAAGCCTGATTAGGGGGCGTTGCTGCCTAAATATGTAACTGTTTGTAATTAAAGGGTAAATCGGCACTTGCCCTTCAAGCAGAATTACATTAAATTTCTTTTTCAAGTTTGTTGTGGCGGCCGTAGTTCAGTTGGTAGAGCCCAGGATTGTGATTCCTGTTGTCGCGGGTTCGAGCCCCGTCGGTCGCCCCATTTTTCATTGGTCAAATCACCAATGAAGGGAGAACCTTAGTACGTTTAATCTGAAGAAAAAAGTCTAGCTGAATGTTTCACACTATTTCAGCACAATTCAAAGCTTGCAGCGGTTTGCAGCTGCTCGTGCAGCTGCCAGGAAAAGTAATTTTTCATGACCAGACTGGCTTCTTCAGAGGAGCTCGCTAACGCTCTTTCTGGGGAAAGTACAGGGTTTTGATCAGTAAAAACTTTTAGGGCCTCTAGTGGCCTTAATTTTTAGTTGAATCGTTTTTCACAGTTACCGGGGGTTAACTAAGTTAACTTTCGTCCTATTAGTGTAGGGCTTAGTTACTTTTTAACTTTACATATAAATTGGTAAGCAATTAGGAAGCCTTAATGAGTTTTGTTTTTGATGAATTATTTTAAAGAGTTAACGGGGTTAACAAAGCTAACTTTCGCCCTATTAGTGTAGGGCCCTAACGTTTTAAAGTGTCTATGTTTTAAAAGTACTTTTTTTTATTTTCAGATAGAAAATCAATAAAGGCTCGTGTTTTTGGATGGAGGTTTTTGTTGGAGGAATATACGGCTTGTAAAGGACTTTTTGTGTGTCCCCATTTAGGTAACACTCGAACCAATGTATTTTCAGTCATCTGTTTTTTACACATAGTGTTTGGTAAAATTACGATGCCTTCAGATGCTATAGCCATTTTTTTTAACATGGGAAAGGAGTTAACACAGATATTTGGAGAGATGCTGTATAGTTGGTAAAACTGTTCCAAAGGGTCTTGATGGTTCTCATTATAGAAGGAAAGTAAATTGTGATCTTTAAAATCTTCCCATTTTTTTGGAAGGCCTTTTAAAGACAAGTATTCACTACTGGCAACTAAAATTAATTGAGTGTCTGTTAGTTTCTTCTGTTTAAATGAAGAATCTTTTAAGTTTCCAACCCTTAGTGCAACATCAATATCATTAGCTGTTAAATCAACATAGGAGTCACTTAGAAGAATTTTAAAATTTATATGAGGATGAACTTTGGCAAAGTCACATAAAATAGCGGGCATCACATTATCCCCAAAATCAAGGGGTGCTGATACCGAGAGTGTTCCAGAAATTCCTTGGCTGTCTATTGAAATCAGCTCAACTTTTTTTTCTAGTTGATTTATTAGCCCCTGAGTTTCTTGATAGAGCTTTGTTCCAGCTTCGGTTAAACTTATTGACCTTGTGTTTCGTCTTATAAGCTCAGTACCAAGGTCTTCCTCTAGCCTGCCAATAGATCTGCTCACTCGGGATTTAGGTTGTTTTAACTGTTTAGCAGCCTTGGTGAAGCTTCCAAACTCAGCAACTTTAATAAATGATTTTAGTAGGTTAAAGTTCATTTCTATTGTCCTATTTTTGGAACACTATAACTCAATTCTGTCCTCTTTTACAACACTAAAAAATGACCTAATATCTAATCAAGAACAAACAAACTTTGGAGGTTTAAATGAAAAACAAATCGGTGCTTATAACAAGATTACTTTTAGGAGCTTTATTGCTGGCTTTTGGCTTAAACGGCTTTTTCCACTTTATGCCTAACCCGCCTTCTACTGAAGAAGCCGGGGCATTACTTGGTGCGCTTGGGGCTACTGGATACTTTTTCCCCTTCGTGAAATCAATTGAGATTCTGACGGGTTTATTATTGTTAAGTAATAAATTTACAGCGTTGGCATTGGCCATCTTTACGCCTGTCTTAGTAGGTATTGCTCAAATCAACTTTATCCTAAACCCGGCTGGTATACCTGTGACATTAGTCTTATTGGCTTTACATCTATATCTCGCTTATCAGCATAGAGCACATTACAAACCACTTTTTAAGCAAGCTGCTTAAATTAATGAAACGAAGAAGTTTTATTAAAAATTCATACTTGGCAATCTTAGGCTTAACTGTGCCTAAGTTTGCATGGTCAAAATTAAAAATTATTGAGGAGTACAAAATGCAAACTACACTACACAAAGCAAATACAAGAGGAGTTGCAGATCACGGTTGGTTAAACAGTCATCACACCTTTAGCTTCGCAAACTACCACAATCCTGAGCGTATGGGGTTTGGCGTTTTAAGAGTGATCAACGATGACATTGTTGCTGGTGCTAGAGGCTTTGGGGCGCATCCCCATAACAACATGGAGATCATATCAGTGCCACTTAAAGGATCTTTAAGACATAAAGATAATGTTGGAAATGAGTACGTGGTCAAAAAAGGTGAAATTCAGGCTATGTCAGCAGGTACTGGAATTGTCCATAGTGAACACAACAACTCAACTGATAGTGACGTAAACTTTCTTCAAATTTGGGTTTTGCCTAAAAAGATGAACATTAAACCTAATTACTCTCAAAAAGAATTTTCTGAAAGTTCACGTTTGAATAAGTTTCAACTAATAGTGTCTCCAGACGGAAGACAGAACTCTGTGGAAATAAATCAAGATGCGTTCTTTTTTTTAGTTAAGTTAGAAAAAGGTAAAAAGTTGCATTACACAAAGCACTTAAAAGACAATGGGGTTTATTTCTTTACACTTGAAGGTGACATTAAAGTTGATGGTCAGTCCCTAACTAAAAGAGATGGTTTAGGCGTTGAAAATAAAGACAACCTTGATATAAAATCTGACAACGATAGTGAGATTTTAATTATGGAAGTTCCAATGAACTTAAATGGACAGTCTTAATAATAAATAGAGAAATTTATGAGCATTGTAGATAAATTCATAACACCAAAAACTAAAGACCTTGGTGATGGCTTCGTCGTAAGACGAGCCTTGCCAACCCTAAAACACAAATCTGTTGGACCTTTCGTGTTCTGGGATCACATGGGTCCAGTAGAGCTTCAGGGAAGTAATGTACTAAAGGTTAGGTCACATCCACACATTGGACTTGCTACGATCACTTGGCTTTTTTCTGGTATGATCATGCACAGAGACAGTCTTGGTAATAAACAGCTTATCAAGCCAGGTGAAGTGAACTGGATGACTACAGGAAGTGGCATCACACATAGTGAAAGAATGAGTTCTGAAGCCGAGCCAATTTTACTTGAAGGTATTCAGCTCTGGCTTGCATTGCCAAAAGAACATGAAGATGTAGACGCTAGTTTTTATCACTGCAAAGAAAATGATGTGCCTCAGCTATCAATCAGTAATGCTAAAATGAGACTGATCGCAGGAGAAATTGAAGGAGCCAAGTCGCCGGTTCCTGTTTATTCAGACTTGTTTTACTTAAATGGGTCTATTGAATCTAACAAGACATTTTCTTATCAACTACCTGAGGACACTGAAGCTGCTACCTACATTATCAACGGAGGTGTAAAAGTTGAGGGTGAAAACAAAACTCGCTTTGATATGATTATTTTTAAAAAAGGCGCACTTATTGAGTTTGAATCAATATCAGATTGCGAATTTATGTTTTTTGGTGGAAAGCCTTTTCCTGAAAAAAGATATATGTGGTGGAACTTTGTATCCACTAGTCAGCAAAAAATTGAAGATGCAAAAGTACGGTGGAAAACCAATAAATTTCCAAAAACTTTTGATGAAGAAGAGTTCACACCATTACCAGAAAATTAAAATTAAATTTATTAAGGAGAAGACATGAAAGTATTAGGAATTATTGGTAGTATTAGAGAGAACTCTATTCATAGAATGGTGTTCAACTCTTATAAAGAAGTTTGCAAAGACCATTTTGAACTTATTGAAGGAGAAATTGAGAGTATTCCTATGTATAAAGGTAAAGACGATGAGCCTTCTGTTTTTAAACTAGCTAAACAAATTTCTGAGACTGATGCTGTGATATTTTTTAGTCCAGAGTATAATTACTCAGTTTCAGGGGTGCTAAAGAACGCAATCGATTGCTTATCTAGAGTTGATCCTCAGCCGCTTTCTGGAAAACATGCAGCAATTATCGGAGCAAGTCCTGGCGCTGTCGGTACAGCAAGAATGCAGTATCACTTAAGACAAATTGGTGTTTTTTTAAATCTTCATTTTTTAAACAAGCCTGAAGTTATGATTGGCAAAGCAATGGATAAAATTGAAGGTGGCAAAGTTACAGATAAAGGAACTTTAGAATTTTTAGAAAAGCATGCAGCAAAATTTAAAAGCTTTATAAAGTAGCTTACTGTTTAGTACGCTTCAATCAGTCAAGTATATATGAATCTTATTTTTTTTACTATGGTTGTTTAATGAATTTTACGAATAGTTGATTACTGATGTAGTAAGAGCTCCCAACTATAAAAATCCAGCTTAGGTTGTATGTCCAGCCTAAACTCTCAGTGGAAAAAACTGAGGTCATAGACAAACCGAAAAAAGCACTCATAAAGAGAGCCGGTAAAAAAGAGGCTGTTTTAACAATTTTCAATCTTTCAAAATGAGTGAGTAGAAAAAAAGCAAATAAGTGAGTAGTAAGAAAAAAGATAAATCCACAATAGAGGCCGCACAGTACTTCACTTTGATGTAGTAAATGATGAAACAGTGGGAAATCATCTCGGATAAAACCAACGCCTCTTTGCGGGCAAATTGCGAGGCTAAAAAATATGGTTATGATAAAAAGAGCACCATATTTTAAAGATAACGTCATAGTATTCGGATTAATTTTGTTATTTGCCAGCTTAATAACGTTATTAGAAATTTTAGGTTTTACAGAAGCTTCTTCAAAATTTTTAAAAGGATTGTCACTCATTACAAACTTCCTCCATTTAGTATGTGTTTTTTTATTTCTAAACGCGCTCTTGATGCAATTTTTCTAATATTTGATTCTGTGAGACTCATTTTGGTTGAAATCTCTTTTGAGCTTAAACCTTCTATATATGGAAGCTCAATAATTTTTCTAGCCTCAGGTTTTAAGAATTCAATATTGAGTGAGGACTGTTTATCTGCTGACGAAGCATCAGGGATCAATTCATTTCTAAAGGCCTCTAAGAGTTTTGTTTGATTACTAGATTTTTTGAACCAATCTTTTACTGAATTTGTAGCGATTGTAAAAAGCCATGCACTAAAGGAGTTCTTATTTTTGTATTTATGAATGTTAGTTAGAACCTTAGACCATGAGATTTGAAAGATTTCATCTGCAACTTCAGGATGTTTCAGTTTGAAAATAAGATAGCCCATTAGTTTTCCTTCATATTTCTTATACAAGAGTGCAAAGGCTTCTTCAGAACCGTTCTGAACACCTAAAACTAAGTCGTCGTCTGTGTGGTTCTTATTAAAACCCAATTTTTAAGCACCTCTACTATTAATACGATTGAAAACCTTATTTTGTGACAGATTGGCTTTATTTATTCAATTTGTCACAAAATTTCCGTCTGAATCGTATTAGATATATGAAATACTTGGTGTCCTTTGGGCTTTTACTTTATTTAAATCTTTCACCTCAAACGGCACTGGGGCATCCAAGCTCCTACGAGGGGGGCTATGCCTTAATGTCAGAGCTTCACCCAGAGAATCAAGAACTTTCTATAGTTTACTCTCCTAAATACTGGTTAGGACTAGGTTTAGTTACTATGCGCTCTCCAGATAAGTTCGAGCTGGCGACTACTCAAGTAGGCTGGCTCGTGAACCGTTGGAATTTGCCTGAGGCTCAGGGAAACTTCTACTTATTGGGTGGTCTAGGTCATGGAAAGCTTGAAGCTGGCCGTTCAAGTCTAGGGCAAGAAGGTACTATTTACAGATTAGGTGCTCAAGCAGATTTTGAAACAAGAAGGATCTACACTTTTTTAAGATATGTAGAGCATAGGTTCACTGATGGAGGAGATCTTCTCAACAATCAGCTGGCAGCAGCTGTTGGTTTTGCACCATACCTCGGAGAGTTTGACAAACTAAACTCTTGGGTGATTTTTAAACTCATCACGAGCAATGAGTTTAATGATTTTATCTATCTTCCTATGCTCAGGTTTTTTTACAAGAATTTCTTGTGGGAAATTGGTCAAGACTTTGATGGAAACTCACAGTTTAACTTTATGGTGCGATTTTAATTTAAAAAAAGGAGAAAAATATGAAAAATATACTTTTAACACTTCTGCTGACTTCATCTGTACACGCTTTTGCTAAAGTAGATCAATCAACTCAAAAGGCAAGCGTGAATTATTCTAAAGTAGCTACGGTTCATGGAATGGTATGCGCTTTTTGCTCAAACAGCTTAGAGAAGAAATTTAAAAAAGAAAAAGCAGTAAAGAATATTAGTGTAGATTTAGAAAACAAAAAAGTGAGTGTAGAGTTTAAAAAAGGTAAATCTATATCTGATGAAAAACTTAAAAAAATGATCACAGCATCAGGATTTAAAGTTGTGTCTATTGATGACCATAAGTCTTTGAAGTCAGGAAAAAGAATTGATAAAGAATAAAAGTTTACTGACATCCTATCTATCTTTATTTTCATCTTTTGGAACAATCATTTGTTGTGCGCTTCCAAGCCTACTGGTGTCTATAGGAATGGGGGCTACCTTTGCAGGCCTTATTGGGATCTTCCCGCAAATTGTGTGGTTATCAGAAAACAAGATTCTTGTATTTGGCGTTTCAGGGCTCATGATTTTAGGGAGCGGACTTTTAACTTATTGGAATAGAAATGCCCCGTGCCCAATCGACCCTGATTTAGCTCGCGCCTGCATAACTAGCAGAAAGTGGTCGATCAGAATTAGTGTATTTTCAGGTCTGATTTGGCTCACAGGCTTTTTGTTTGCGTTTGTAACTCCTGTTGTTATGAATTTGAGCGACAGCCCTTAAGTATGAATGAAATAAAGAGCGTAGTCATTGTTGAGTACATGAACTCTTTGGGGTATGTAGCTACTAAATAAAGAGAGTGTTTGGTATAATAAGGGACTTAGAGTAATTATGAGGCCTTACTCCTGATAATTAATGGTAAAAGAGATGAATTTATTATGAGTATTAAATACCCTAGAGAATTAGATCATGAGCATGATACAAATTCGATTTTAAATCGGCTAAGAAACATGGGTAAGTACAGTTATTTAAAAGATCTAGTTTATGGTGGTATTGATGGGACTGTCACAACTTTTGCTGTAGTTGCTGGAGTGGTCGGGGCGGGCTTGTCTACAAAAGCTATATTGATACTTGGGGTTGCGAATTTACTTGCTGACGGTTTTTCCATGGCCATGAGTAATTATATGGGAACGGCTACAGAGAACCAGGAGTTAGACTTACTTTGCAAATTTGAAAGTGAGCAGATTGATAAAAATCCAAAAGGAGAGACTCAAGAGGTCAGACATATTTTAGAAGAAAAAGGGTTTTCTGGAAAGTTGCTTGAAGAGAATATTAAGTTCTACACTGCAGATAAAGTACGTTGGGTGGGGTTAATGATTCAAAGTGAGTACGGTCTTTCGGGGCGCCCGAGTTCCGCAGGTAAAGCTGCTATAGCCACCTTTTTGGCTTTTGTATTTTTTGGAAGCTTGCCATTAATTAGTTATATCTTTTCTTTTAAAGATCCATTTTTTTGCTCGAGTGTTTTATCTATAGTCTCTTTTGCTTTGGTGGGGTCCTTTAAAAGTAAATGGACAGTGGAAAACTCATTTGTATCAGCGGCTAAAACAGTTGTTGTTGGAGTTTTGGCCTCATCGATAGCTTACTTTGTGGGTGATTTGATTGAGTCCTTCCTGGGGTAGACTGGAGTCTAGAATAAATTTACGGAAGTTTCCGAATGGCATTTGGAATCTCTTCGATAATTTTTTCTGGAGTTGTGCCATAGTTTATATCGTTACCAAGGTATTTATGAAGGTGGACTCCACAACAAGCACCGTCCAAAGGTTTAAGTCCTTGAGAGCAAACACCAGCTATAAGCCCGGCAAGAACATCGCCACTTCCAGCAGTGGCTAAAAAAGGTGAGTTACTTGTTGTTATTAAAGCTTTCTCATCAGCTTGGTAAACTACGGTATCATAACCCTTAGCAACCAGCGTTCCTGAAAAAAGACCTCCAAGCTTAACAAGGCTTTCCCACTTATTTAGAGTTTGCCCAGATAAACGCCCAAGCTCCCCAGGGTGAGGAGTGAGAATAACTTTACTCGTATCGACATTCTTGAGCGTGTCGATTAAAGAAGGTTGGAGAAGTCCTCCGTCTAAGACATAAATCTTATCCGGTTTTATAATTTGATGAATTGGGAACTCATCGGTCCACCCAGGGCCCATCACTAAAACTTGTGAGTCATTCTTAATAAGCTTTTCTTTAAGGTGATCCATAGAGCTATACGCCTTAAAGACAATCCCTGGATAATGAATCTGGCACTCATGTAATAGTTTGGTGGGGCAGTATATTTGAACATAGCCCGCGCCGGATTGTCTTGCCGCCTGTGCGGCCAGAAGACAGGCGCCGGGAAAATTTTCTCCTAAAACAAAACTAACTTTTCCTCGTTTATACTTATGGCTATCTTCAGATGGGGTGAGGGCTTTTTTCCAATTCTCTTGTGCTGATAGGATTTTGCAAAAAAAAGTTTTTTTATTTAAAGCATTTTCAATAGATTCTACAGAAATAACATGAAGCTTTCCAGATTTTTTTAATCCAGGCATAAGTAAAAGTCCTCTTTTTAAACAGGATACAGCCAAGGTGTCGTGTGCATTAAAGCAAGGCTTGTAGATTTCTCCAGTGTCAGCATCTACCCCAGAAGGTATATCGATGGAAATTTTATGCGATTCTTCTTTGTTACATTTTAAAATAACTTCTTTATAGGGGCTTTTTAAAGACTGGTTAAGGCCGATTCCAAATAAGGCGTCGACTAAGCAAAGATACTTCTCAGGTTGAAAGTTTTTAACAATAAGATGTTTGATGTTGTTATAAATATCTAGTGGTATGTTATTAGAAACTTTATTGAACTCAGGAAAAAATACACTGACTTTAAAGTTAGCTTTATAAAGAAAATGCGCCAAAGCGAGGCCGTCATTTCCATTGTTTCCAGGGCCGCAGAGAATTAAGATATTTTTATGTTCAAGTTTTTTATGAATAAACCAAAGGGATAAGGCTTTGCCCACTTCAAGTATCAGATCATCCTCTTTTATCCCTGAATTGATCAGATCGCTGTCAATTTGATAGACTTCTTGTTTAGATAGAATGCGCATAATTTATTTTAACACTAAATAAAAGTAGACCTCTTTGCGCGGCGAGTTGTATGAGGGTTTTAAGAGACAAATAAATAATTTCCAAGAAACAATAAGCATAGTAGAGCCCCTATGCACGGGATTAAAATAGGCACCTGAAAGCGGGCTTCTAGTGAGGTCTTGTTTAGTTTGACTTTAATTAAAGAAATGCAAATAAGAGAAAATACTAAAAGAATGACTATGCTTGTTGCTCTAGCTAGCTCGCCAATGGGGAAGAGTAAAGCAAGGGCCCAAATGATTGTAGCCGAAAAAAGCGTTGAAATTACAGGGGTACTTGTTTTTGAGGATATGGTGGAAAAGATTTTTGGAGCAGAGCCAAGTTTTCCCATACCGTAGAGCATTCGTGAGACCATGATTATTTGAGCAAGAGCCCCGTTCACAATAGAAACTAGCGCGATTAAGCCCATAACTTTAGGAGAGAGGCTTGAGTTTTGAGTGACGACTAAAACTAGAGGGGAGGTACTTGATTGTAAAAGACCTATGGGAAGAGCCAGTGAGCAGATAAGTGCGACTAAAAAATAGAGAATGGTGGAGATTATAATTGCCCAAATTATTGCTTTAGGTAGATTTTTGGGAGCATCAACAACTTCCTCAGCAGAGTTCACCATGTCTTCAAAACCAACGTAGGCAAAAAAAGCAATAAAGGCTCCTGTAAGAAGGGGGCTTTTAAGGCCGACAGCTCTCCATTCGTAGACTAGCTCTGGAAGCTTATCTAAGTAAGGTGAGCCTAAATAGACAACCAACAAAAGCCCTGAGATTTCAATTAAAGTGATTAGGGAAATCACATACATAGACTCTTTAATTCCTTTTATGGCAATAGAGCCAAGGACCAAAACCACTAAACTAATGCCTAACCAACTTGGAATAGAGATGAAAATTCCAAGATAACCATAAAATCCCTTTAATATAGTGGCTGCAGTTACGGCCCCAGTTAAAGCTACCGCATACCCAACTAAAGTGTTTAAAGGCTTATTTTGAAAAGCTTGATTGACGTAAACAGCTTCTCCGGCAGATTTCGGGAATCTAGATGAGAGCTCTGCGTAAGAAAGCCCCACAAAAATAGCGACGATAGAAGCTGTGATAAAGGAGAGAGGGAATTGATTTCCTGCTACACTGGCCACTTCAGAAATAATAACGTAAATTCCAGCTCCTAATATGGTGCCGACACCATACAGAATTAAAGGAATTAGTTTTATTCGCCTTTTCAGTTTTTCAACCATTCTAAAACCTTATCATTTAGAGTTGTGTGAGTCAGCTGTGAAGTATTGAGTTAGCTAAATAAAGATATTTTTAAGCTAAAGATTAACTTAAAGAGACACTTTGGTCGTGCAGCGCAGTCTTTATAACTTTTTAACACCAGGGGACTGGGTTTGGCAGGGGGAGTTGATGTCTTTACTAAAAAGTACGCCCAAGCTGCCATTTCCACACTCTATTGTGATCTTGTCATTAGATGTTTCGCTGCCAATAATTTTTACTAGATGCTCTAGGCTGCGAATAGTGTGGCCATTGATGTTTTTAAGAGTCTCCCCAACGGGAAGGTGAAGGCGTTCTCCAGGTGTATCGATGTCAACATGTGTGACTACGAGAACTTTGTTTTCACTGTACTCATTGGCGTGAATTTCACGCCAATAATTCCCGTTGAATAGAATACTGAGTGCATCAATTATTTCATAAGTCATTTCTTGAATTATGAGTCCTCCAAGATTTACGTAACGTCTATTGTGGACGAGGGGCTGCGAAAAGATACCAAAGCGAGGACTTGGCGCTGTCTTTATCTTTTTTTGATAAATTTTTCCTTCTCTTCCGTACTCTATACTGATTTTTGTATTTAGAGGGATTGATCGAATAATATCGAGAAGATTTTTCTTTCGGTAAGGGTTTTGAGAGTATGTTACTCCAAAGCGGTCGAGTTCACAGTTTTCAATTTTAAATAAAATGTCATTCTTTTGAAGGTCGGCCTTTGCAAGCATCCCATTTGGAATAACTTGTTTGATGATGAGACCTGTACATTTTTTAGAAAAGCCGAGGTGTTGAAAATTGTTAGGAGAGTTTGTTTGGAAGCGGGCTCCTAAAGCAGAAAGTTCAAGGTCAGTATTTGTTTTTATCTGCATAAGCGCTGTTTTCACTATATTGATGGGGGTGATAAATCCAATGTTATTGGCCCCCACTAAAATAGATGTGTTAATTCCAATGACCTCTTGGTCTGCATTAACAGCGGGGCCTCCACTGTTACCAGGGTTGATGGCTGCATCAGTGACAAGCCTTTCAGGGTAGAAGGTGTTTCCAGGTAAAAAGTTTGTAATTTCCCCTCCAGAAACATTTGGCTCCTCCATGCCTAGAGGGTAGCCAATAGCCTTTAGAGTTTGACCTCTTTGTAAGTGATCAGAGTCCCCCATTTTAATCTGAGGCTGCCTTCCTATTTGTTCTATAAGTCGATCTTCTTCTTCAGGGCAAAGCTTTAGTATGGCGATATCGGGGAAACTCTCAGCGCTGAGCCCCACGACGTCGGCGTGAAAAAATTCGTCACTGGTAAGAAGTGTTGTTATTCGAAGTTTGTTTGCATTACGGGCAACATGAGCGTTTGTTATAATATAAATTTTTTGATCAGTAGATTTTATGAAAAACCCTGAGCCCACCCACGAATTTTTTATAGGTGAACGTGGATCTAAAATAGATTGAATATTACCCTCGTCAAAACCCTCGGCATGTATTTGGACAACAGACTCTACAACAGTAAAAGCTTCACTGTTTAGTTTGTGGTTATCGAAGTTATTTGATGAAGGGCAAGAGGAAGTGTTATTGCTAGACATTGTTAAACCTGCCAGTAAAAAAACATTTATTCATAAAGGCTCTCCATGAGTTCTTTTTAAAGAAGATAAGTCAGTTTAACCTCGTTTTTGTAAAAAGGCTAATATGATAAGTATAAAATAGCAGCTGAGCATATAGACATATTTAGGGCCAAAAATTATTTGATCAACAGTCTTTGATCCCTTTGAAAGTTCTTTTTAGTTGTGTGAGTGTTTATAGTAACACGTCAAAGAATACTCTGTCAGGATTGGTGCAGGACTAAGATGTGGGGATAAAGAACTCTCGTCTCCTTTTTTAAAATGCGAAATTAATGAATTTTAAACTTACTATAGTGAATTTCTATATTTTTTCCTTCAGCTTCAAGCTTATCTCGTAACTCTGAGATATGCTCGCTCATGGCAGGATCTAAGTACTCAACCTCTTGAAGGCAGATGTCTAAATTTGTTATGCCATCTAGATCTTGACCTCTTAGTTTTTTTGAAACAACGGGGAGGTTTAAGAAAGATAGTTTACCATGAAACTTTAAAACTTTATTGTCGCCTTGGTCTTGCACTTCAAGGTCAAATTTTAAGACATCATAAACTAGGATGAAAACAGCAATTGCAAATCCTGTAGCAACACCAGCTAAGAGATCAACTGCAACAGTTAGAATAAAAGTAGAGAAAAATATTAAAGAAGTTTTATTGTATTTCTTGACGTAATTAAGGATGTGGAGAAAATCAAAAAGTTTGATTCCTGTGTAAATTAAAAGGCCTGCAAGAGCAGCTATTGGGATAAACCCTAAAACGCCGGGTATAAGTAAAAAGATTCCAATCCAAACACCAAGAAGAATTGAAGAAAGTTGCGTTTTTGCTCCAAACTCTATATTGGCGGCACTTCTTACAATAACTCCAACGATAGGGATGGCTCCAACTAAGCCTGATGTAATATTCCCAATTCCTTGTGCCACAATTTGCTTATTGTAATTTGAAGTGGTCTTTGCCATTTTATCAACAGCACTCACACATAAGAGTGTTTCAGCGCTTGCAACAAAAGCGACCCCAATAGCGTAAATATAAAAATCAAGACCAACAGAGCTGATGGCTTGAACATAATTTAAGTTAAAAGCCTGTCCCATAATATCTTTAGGGAGTTCAATCATTTTAATATCTAGACCAAGGGCAAAAGTTAATACGGCAGCGCTTGTTATTGCTACTAAGGGGCCTGGGATAAGCTCAAAGATTTTGTGTTTTCCAAAGCTCCAAAAAGTCAGCACCACTATGACAAATAAACCAATTAAGCCTGAATGGGCTTGTACGGTACTAAGGTTGCCAGTGACGATATTGGTGAAGATTGTAGGTAGGCCAGAAAGGTTTGTTAGGCCGTTTGAACTCATTTTTAAATCAAAAAGAATATAGAGCTGGGCCATGCAAATAAGAACACCGATCCCAGAAAGCATTGCTTTTAATAAAGCTGGAGGGGTGGCTTGGAAAAAGTGTGCAACTTTAAATGAGCCTGTAGCAATTTGAAAAGCTCCAATGGTTAAGCCTAGTGGAATAAGTGCTTGTGGTCCGTAAAGATCAACTACATGAAAAACCATTACGGCTAACCCGGGAGAGGGCCCGCTAATTTGTAAAGGGGCTCCTGAAAATAATCCTACGACAGCTCCTCCGATAATTCCTGCAAATATACCTTTAATTGGGTCCACGCCTGAGGCAAGAGCAACGCCTAAACATAAAGGGAAGGCGATGAGGAAGACTATGATGGAGGCGAAAAAATCACTACTAAGGTTTTGGCTTTTAGACATAAATTAATTTCCAATCAGGTTGTTATAGGTCGGTAACTAGTTTTAAAAGGTTTTCTACTTTACAAGATTTTTCAAGTTCATGGCGAAGGCGCTTTTTACCGGGCACCTTATAGCAATTACAGCGTCCGCTTTTAGTGATTTTCAAAAAACCATCTTTTTCAAGATCACTGATTATCTTTTGTGTGGCTCTTTCTGTTATCCCTACTTTTTGAGAAATCTCTCGCAAAGTGAGGTTTGGGTGGTTGCCAAGAAGAATAATAATGTGCCCATGATTTGTAAAAAAGTTCCAACTCGCCATTCTTTAATTTTAGTACAGGAGTGATCATGGAGGCAAGAACATATGAAGAATAATTCGTGCATAATTATTCTGTATTATTAGGTCGTATTTTGTAAATATATGTAATTATTAAATTATATTCGGATGTAAGACTCTGGTAGAGAAAGCTGAAACTTTTTATTGAGTGTGGTGGCGATGTCTGGCAGTCTAGAGTCATGTTAACTATGACAGCTTTCCTGCGATACTTTGCAATACTTTTGTTTTTAAGTGGCGTTTTTATAGTTAGTGAGCACCTTGAGAGAGCTCAAGACAGCTTGTCTTATTCTTACGTTGAGTCTTTAGATGGTTTTGATGCTCAGTACCCTTTTGGAGGAGATGAAGGGGAGGCTGGAGAGGTGAGCGATATTGAAGAGCTTGAAGATGCAGAACCTCATGCAGGCTTTCAAAAAACTATAAGTGAAGAAAGCTTTAGAGTCCTTAAAGGGAATGTTCTTTTTTATAAACCGCCATTCTTAGAGCTTGAGCCTCGCCCTCCACGAGCTTAACCTTATACAGGCTTGAAAATAGAAACTTTAGAGAGTGATTAAGCCTGTTCATACATTAAGGGCCTATTGGCCATAATAGAGCTAATCTTGAAATTTAAATATTAATGCACTTACTTGAGTGCAAATAAATTATCTAAGGAAACAAAAAAAATGTTTAAAGAAATTAAAAGTGATTTACCAGCGAGTATCGTAGTGTTTTTTGTTGCTGTTCCATTGTGCTTGGGGATTGCACTGGCCTCTGGAGCTCCTCTTTTTGCAGGAATTATTGCAGGAATAGTTGGAGGCATCGTGGTGGGCCTAGCGAGTGGCTCTCCTTTAGGAGTGAGTGGCCCTGCAGCAGGGTTGGCTGTTATTGTTTTGACAGCGCTTGACTCTTTAGGGTCTTGGCCTGTTTTTCTAATGGCTGTGGTTTTGGCTGGAGCAATGCAGCTTATAATGGGTTTTGCTAGAGCTGGTTTTATAGCCTTCTTCTTCCCATCTTCTGTAATTAAAGGAATGCTTACAGGTATTGGTTTATTGATTATTCTAAAGCAGATTCCACATGCGCTAGGTTATGATAAAGATGCAGAAGGGGATTTTTCATTTCTTCAAATTGATGGGGAAACTACTTTGTCATCACTTGGAAAGGCTTTTGAGTTCTTCACCCCAGGTGCAATATTGATCTCAGTCATATCAATTCTAGTACTTATCTTGTGGGATACGGTTTTAACTAAAAAGTATAAAATTTTTCAGTTGTTACAAGGTCCTATTGTTGTGGTTCTCCTTGGGATTGTGATGAATGTTCTTTATCAGAATGGTTTCTTAAATTTGTCTTTAGCCGAAGACAGTTTAGTTAGACTCCCTGTTTCAGATAGCTTTACAGGGTTTTTGGGTCAGTTTACACTTCCTGATTTTGGTGCTTTGACAGACATAAAGGTATGGAAGGTAGCTATTGTAATAGCTATTGTAGCAAGTTTAGAGACACTTTTATGCGTTGAGGCAGCAGATAAGATTGATCCACGTAAAAGAATCACTCCAACAAATAGAGAGTTAAAAGCACAAGGGCTTGGAAATATGGTGTCGGGACTTATTGGAGGGCTTCCTGTTACACAGGTTATTGTTCGAAGCTCGGCGAATATAGCTTTTGGGGGAAAGACAAAACTGTCAGCTGTACTCCATGGTTTCTGGCTTCTTTTAAGTGCACTTACAATCGTGAATGTTTTAAATATGATTCCCCTTGCAAGTTTAGCAGCAATTTTAATCATCGTGGGATACAAACTTGCAAAACCATCGTTGTTTAAACAAATGTATCAACAGGGCTGGGAGCAGTTTGTTCCTTTTGCAATGACGGTTATAGGGATTTTAGCAACAGACTTGCTAATGGGTATAACTATTGGGATGATATTTGGTATTTACTTTACTCTTCACCACAGTTATCGAAACTCGTATTATATGAAAGATATTGTGACTTCAGAAAACGGGGCTGAAACTCACCACCTAGTTTTAGCGGAAGAGGTTTCATTCTTTAACAAAGCTAGTATTATAAAAGCCTTAGGGGGGATTCCTGAAAATTCAAAGGTTGTAGTGGATTGTTCAAAATCTAAATCCATTGCTTATGACGTGGTTGAATTGATTCAAGATTATAAAGAGACAGCAGGGCTTAAGAATATAACTGTTGAAACAGTAAATTTTATTGAACCAGTATAATTAATTTAAATAAAACTATAGGAGTATGAAATGAAAACATTAAACAGTGAAATGCAAGCGGCGATTACACCAGCAGAAGCAGTTAAAATGCTTAAAGAGGGAAACGAGCGCTTTGTGAATAACAAGACATTAACAAGAGACCTCTTAAAGCAGGCAAGCGAAACGTCAGAAGGGCAATACCCATTTGCTGTAATCTTAAGTTGTATTGATTCTAGAGTTTCTTCAGAGTTGATATTTGATCAAGGTATTGGCGATATTTTTAGTGTTCGTATAGCGGGTAATATTTTAAATGAAGACATTTTAGGAAGTATGGAGTTTGGCTGTAAAGTTGCAAAGTCTAAGCTTATTTTAGTCTTGGGACATACAAAGTGTGGTGCTGTAAAAGGTGCTTGTGACAATGTTGAGTTAGGAAACCTAACTACACTATTAAGTAAAGTTAAGCCGGCTGTTGATGCGGAAAAGACAGTGACAGAGAATCGTAACTCCGGAAACAGTGATTTTGTAAATAAGGTTACAGAAATTAATGTGAGACAGGTAACACAAGAAATTATGGAGAGAAGCCCTGTTTTAGCAGAAATGGTTAAGGCTGGTGAATGCGCTATTGTTGGCGGTGTTCATGACATTACTACAGGTGTTGTTGATTTCTACGAAAACTAAACAAGCTTAAAGAACAATGGCGGCACCTCCATAATGCCGCTTTACAGGCTGCTAAGCGTTACAAGTTTGTGGTTTCTTTTTAAATAAAGACTCCACTTTAATTGCGACATAATCTACTAAAGCAAAAAACGGTGTATTTGGCACATAACACTCTGGTGGGATGCGGTCTGCAACTTTTGCATGAATAGCTGGAAGCTTTGTCCAGTGAGCAGCAGGCCTCATGTGGTGAGCTGTGTGATAGCCAAAGTTTCCAGTAAGAACGTTAAAGCATTTTGTATCGACAGTGTTCCTGCTGGCATTAAAATGGTCATTGGTGTCTAAGCCGCTATGATGCTCATAAGTGGAATCAGCTGTAATAAGTAGTGATAAGATACAAGGAACCCAAAGAACAATAAGTGCAGGAAGTGGTCTATAGTAAGTAAGGGCTGCAAGAATGCCTACGGTTAAAGATGTCATAGCAATAAAGTACATAAGAACTTTTTTACGTCTTAGGCCAACAATGAAGCATCTGTAATAAGATGTAAAAAAGACTTCAAGAGAGTAGCGCGTTCTTGGCATCATTTTTCCTTTCTTGTCTTTCCAGCGAGACTCATCCTTTGTTTGATCAAGGTAGTTTGAGTGGTGGCCAATATTATGGTGAAGAACCCATGCGTAGCCGCAAATACCAGTATACATACCAAAAATTACTTCAAGAGCTCTATTTAAAGGTTTTTGTTTAAAAGTGTTGCAGTGTTGGTGGTTGTGATTCCATGCTGCAATGATGCCTTTGATGAAAATGCCTAAAAAGCACCAGGCTAGTAGAGAGGGGACGTGATTTACATTAAAATAGTAGATTAAATCTATTACAAAATAAGTAACAATAATAAAAATAGGTAAACGGTCCTCTTTGTATTTAAATAGTTTCATTCAACAGCCCAGGGTCTTAAGATTTAAGTTCAACCGTTAGATACTACCCAATGGTAAGTAGAGTTCAATGTGATTTTGATCAGATTTAATAATTTACTATTTTTTAAATTGCAGTGCTTATTAAATACTCGGTTTTTATTTTTAAAATATTAGATGACATTATTGTCACTGTTCGTATAGCGGATATTTAAGCTAAGGTCTTGTGGTGTTTGACGAACTTGGTAAGTACTACATACTCTTAAGGTGTAACTAAATATTTAATTTAAAAGGAGTTAATATGAAATTAGTTGTGTTGAGTTTTTGTTTGTTGGGATTAGTGGGTTGTGCATCAACAGGTCCAGTGCAGGGATCACTTTTTGCTGATATTAAAGGACCTATTGGTGTGACGGCAAGACCTAAAGGAAGCGTTGAAGGTAAAGCTTGTGCAAAAAGTTTCTTTGGGCTTATCGCTATTGGTGATGCTTCTGTATCTGCAGCTATGGATAATGCAGGGATTCGTACAGTTTCGCATGTAGAGCAAAGCACAAAAAACATAATTGGTTTGAGCACTTTTTGCACACATGTTTGGGGTAGCAAAAGAGGATCTAGAAAGAAATAGAAAAGTTAGGAGGTCTTTCTTTAAGTGAGAGACGTTTATTTGTTTAAAATACGGCAAAGCTTAAGCTTTGCCGTTAAAGTTTAAGGGGTGGTTTAATGGGGGAACTGTTAAGTTTTCAAAATATCGGCGATTTATTAGTACTTGTTTTCTTACAGGCTGTCTTAGGGTTTGATAACCTATTATATATTTCAATTGAGTCTAAGAGAGCACCGAAGGAGCTGCAGTCTAAAGTTAGAAAGGCTGGTATACTGATAGCGGTGGCCTTAAGAGTTATCCTGCTCTTTGTTATAATAAAGCTTTTAGCAACTCTAACAGAGCCTTGGTTTCATATAAATATAAAAGGAATTCTTGAAGGGGAGTTCACATTTCCTGTTGTGGTGTTTCTCTTTGGTGGAGTCTTTATAATGTACACAGCCGTTAAAGAAATTTCACATATGCTTTTAGTTAGTGATTTAGAGCACGAGGGAGATGACAGAGCTTCTAAGTCTGCTAGATCAGTTGTGGCAATGATTGTTTTTATGAATTTAGTTTTTAGTTTTGATTCAATCTTATCAGCAGTTGCAATAACTGAAGTGTTTCCTGTTCTGGCTTTGGCTATTATAGCTTCAGGACTAGCTATGTTTCTTGTTGCTGACCGAGTGTCAGAGTTTTTAAAAAAAAATAGAATGTATGAGGTTTTAGGGCTGTTTGTTCTTTTAATCGTTGGCGTGGTACTTCTTGGTGAGGGTGGGCACAAAGCCGGCTTGCAGCTTTTTGGCTACCATGTGGAGGCAATGTCTAAAACAACCTTTTACTTCTCTATAGCAGTGTTATTTGTTGTAGAGCTTGTGCAGTCAAAGTATCAACAAAAACTAATGATGAAAAAGAAGGCAGCTTAAGAAATTAAGGCGCTTTTTAAAGTAAAGTCTTATTTTGTTATATTCTCAGCTTAAAGGCGTGCGGTTTTTAGCTTAAACAACAAGCGTTTAATGTGTGTCTTTATTGCTCTTATGCCCATTATGTAAGTTATTGTAATCAGGGAAACGGCCATATTTTAACTGCCAAAATACTAATCAGTTTAGTAAAATATTCAAGATACGCCCAAAATTGTCACCAATCATACTATTTTTTGCCTATCAATGTAACAAAAGACCTAAGTTACACAAATAGGAGTTTAAGTAATGGGAAAATATATCGTTTCATTTGTTATGGGTTCGAGCTTGGTTTTTTCTACAGCGTTTGCTGACAGTTTAACAGAGCTTAAGGGTTTAGAAAACGTGGGAAGTGGTTCAAGCCAACATTCTCCATCTCAGGTTGTGATACTAAATCATACTCCGAGTCAGAGCCAAGATCAGAAAACAGAGTCTTTGAACTCTTCTAGTCAAAAATACAAGGCAAGAGCAGGCTGGGGTAATGGCGAGTCTTTAGAGGCTTTAAGAGAAAGCCGTATTAATAAAGAAGCTAAGAACGAGCAGGTCTTAATGGAAAAGCTTGAAACTTCTAGAATGGAAGATGAAAAATCAAGACTTAGAAGACTTTTTAAAATTAGAGAATATAATAACAGAAGACGTTATGAAATGAGTGAAGAGGACACAGAGTTTGGTTCTGTAGAGTCTGACTACGATTCAGAGACTTCATACATTCCTATGAAAAGAACAAGAGAAACAATTAAGGTGATTAGCGCTCCTTCAGTAGAAGTTGCAGCTGTTACTCCGGATGTTCCAGTATCTTATAGCAACACTTCAACGGCGTCTGTATCAAACACTTATTCTGCAAGACCTTATTATGTTAAAGGTCAGCTTGGAATGGGTAAGTATTCTGCTGGTAACTCTAGGACACCAATTGGAACATCTAGTTGGGGTCTTGGTGCTGGTAAGCACATTAACAGCCGTTGGCTAGTTGAAGTTGGTGTTTACAAAACAGGTTATGAAATTGATGAAGTTCCAGGTTCAGGTGCTGCAGTAGTTCAAAGCTATGATTTCAGTGGCCGTCCTACGTATTCTCAAACAAGAAGTCTTGATCAGTACAACTTCTCAGGTCTTTTAGGTTTTAAATTAATCAACACAGGTAGCATGTTAGGAACTTTAAGAGGTGGCCTTTCTTATGTAAGAAGAGATTCAGAGTCTTCTGATATTGCAGGACTACAAGCTTTTAGATCAAATACAATTGATGGTCTATTAGGTGCAGCAGTTGATATGGAAGTTGCTGAAAACATCATGCTTACAGCTTCTTTTGATTACTACTCAAATCTTTTAAATGATCTTGCGAGTACAAACTCTCAGGTTGTAGAAAGAGTAGAGACAGCTGACTACTACGTATTAGGTTTAGGGTTAAAGTTTAACTTCTAATGATTAAAGAAATTTGCTTAGAAGATGCTGAGCAAGTATATAGCTCCTACTTTAAAGAAGCTCTTAAGGAATCAGGCCTTAGGAGCTTTTCTTTTTCAAAGGCCTCAAAAGCCCTAGTTTTTGAAAAAGAGGGCGAAGAGGCGGCTTTAGCCTCCATCCTTATTTATAGAGAAATCACTCCAAAGATTATAGAAATAGATTTTATAGCGACAAGAGCGGCTTTTAGGCGACAAGGCATAGCCCAAGCGCTGGTAGACTTTCTTGAGGCAGAAGAGCTGTGGCTTGAGCTTAAAGAGGCAAATGATAAAGCTTTAAGTTTTTATGAGAAGAATGGCTTTACTGTCACTGGTAGAAGAGATAATTACTACTCTGATGGTTCAGCAGCTTTAAATATGCTTAGAAAATAGACTCATCACTTGCCGTACAGCTTAAGGTTTGGTAGAAAAGCCATGTAATTAAAGGAATTAACTTTAAGGGCGGCCCGCAGGGGAGCCCTTTTTTTTGTACAAAAAAAGAGGATATGAGTGAGTTTAGAGCAAAGTGTAGAGAATAAAATTAAGGACTTAGCGGCAGAGATTTGTGAGCGTGAAGGTTTTATTCTTTATGATGTTGAGTACATTACAGGTAAAAAAATTGTAACGATTTATGTGGATAAAGAAGGTGGGGTTAATTTAGATGACTGCGCTAAAGTGTCTTCAGGGGTTAATTTCTTATTAGACGTTGAAGATCCTATTGAGAGTAAATACAACTTGGAAGTTTCAAGTCCTGGGCTTGAAAGAAGGCTTACTCAAAAATGGCATTACGAAAGCCAATTAGACAAAGAGGTTAACTTAGTGATTAAGGCTAGAACGGAAACGTCAAAAGCTTTGGGCGCTAAACAATTAAAAGGTATTTTAAAAGAAGTTGGAGATGATTCATTTAAATTGGAATCTGATAAAGGGCTTATTGAGTGTCCTTATGAAGATGTTCATAAGTGTAATGTGATTTTCAACTTTGATAGTTAAGTTTAGAAATTTAAAAAAGGAAGGGTCAAGATATGGCTGCAGATAACGTTTTTTCAGATATAAGTAGAATTATAGATGCATTAGGTAAAGATAAAGGGATTGATAAAGATCTTGTTATCAATGCTGTTCAACAGGGGATGTTGGCAGCGGCTAAGAAAAAATACGGTACGTATCAAGAAATTGAGGCGCAATACAATGAAGATTCAGGTGAAGTAGAGCTTTACCAGTTTAAGGAAGTTGTAACAGATGAGGCTTTTGTTGATGATGAAGTTGAAATTAAAATGACAGAAGCTTTAGAGCTAGATCCAGAAGCTCAGCTTGGAGATTCAATCGGTATTAAGCTTGATGTGAGTGATCTGGGTAGAATTTCAGCTCAACTTGCAAGACAGATTATCACACAAAATGTAAGAGATGCTGAAAGAGACATTATCTTTGCTGAGTTTGAGCAAAGACAAGGTGAGATTGCATCAGGTATTGCAAGACGTGTTGAGCGTGGATCAATCGTTGTTGATATGGGTAAGACAGAAGCTTACATTCCATATAAAGAACAAATTCCTGGAGAAGTTTATAAGCCAGGAGATAGAATTCAAGGTTACATTTCAGAAGTGAGACAAACTACAAGAGGTCCTCAAATCATTATGTCTAGAGCTGACTCTAGATACTTAATGAAGCTTTTTGAAGGAGAGGTTCCTGAAATCGAAGATGGCATCATTCAACTTGTTACAGCGGCTCGTGAGCCAGGGCAAAGGGCTAAGCTTGCAGTGACTACTACAGATCCAACTGTTGATCCGGTTGGAGCATGTGTTGGTGTTAAGGGAAGTAGAGTTCAAAACGTTGTTCAAGAACTTGCTGGTGAGAAAATTGATATCGTACCTTACGAAGAAGATGTTGCACTTTTTGTTTGTAACGCCTTACAACCGGCAGAGATTTCAAAAGTATTTATGGATGAAGAAAACAACGAGATGGAAGTTGTTGTTCCTGATGACCAGTTAAGTTTAGCAATTGGACGTAGAGGACAAAATGTTAGACTTGCATCAAAGCTTACAGGCTGGAGACTAGATATTTTATCTGAGTCTGATGCTGGAGCAAGAACTGCGGAAGCAATCTTCAACTTATTAAAAATTGAAGGAATGTCTGAAACAATGGCTCACTCTTTATTCCAATCAGGTTTTGGCTCTTTAGAGTTATTATCTCAATCAGCTCCTGAGCATGTTATGCATGTGCCAGGCTATGAAGAAGAAGAGCATGCAGTAGAATTGATTAAAAAAGCCGGTGTTGCATTTGAGCAGCATAAAATTGATGAAGCAAATAAACCAAAAGAAGAAGTTGTTGAAGGGGCTCCAGCAAAAACTGAAGCTGCACCTAAAGCGGCATCTGCTTCTGGTAAGGATGCTAAGTCTTTAGCTGATGAAAGGCTAAAAGAGCAGCTTGCTGAATTAGATGGTGACGCTGCTCCTGTCGAGGCTGCAAAAGCAGAAGATACAGCAGCGGAGACATCAGCAGATTAATTAGAGTGTTTTAGAAAAGTTAGAGAAGAATTTAGTTATATAAACTACAAGGATATTGGTTAAGAATGAAAGTATATCAGTTTGCCACAGAATTAGGGTTAGAAACGATTGCCTTAATGGACAAAATTAAAGAGTGGGATCTTCCTGTGAAGAGCCATATGGCCGTGCTTGATGAAGACATGATGGGCTTAATAAAAACTAAGCTTAGCGATACTGGCAGCGCAACCAAAAAGAAAAAAGCTAAGAAGAAGGCTACGAAGAAAAAGGCCACAAAGAAAAAGACTTCAACAGCTAAAAAGAAGACTGCGACTAAGAAGGCAACAAAGAAAGTTGTAAAGAAAAAGGCCGCTTCAAGCTCTGTTACTAAAGTGACAAAAGTTTCATCGGGTAAGACTGGTGCTGACCCTGGGCAAGAAGCTGTGGCAACTGCAAAAGGGGCTTCTACAGAAGAAACTTCTGCAGAGGTGACTACAACAAAAAGAGTCATTAGAAGAAAAGCTAGTGATGTTAAGCAAGCGCAAGAAGCTGAACTTGAAAAATTAAAAGAACAAGAAGAGGCTGAAGCAGCTGCAGTGGCAAATTTAGAAGCTGAAGCTTCTGCACAGGCAAGTGAGGCAACTTTGGAAGCTTCAACAGAGCCAGCAGCTGAGGCGGGCACTGAAAAAGAGACCGCAGCTCCAGCAGCTAAGGCTCCTGCAGTTAAAAAGGCGAGAGTATTTGGTAAAGGAATCATTGGTAAAATTGACTTAAGTAAAGTTAAAGACCCAAGAAGAACAGGTGGAAATAACTCAACAGGTGGTGCGAGAACACCAGGTCCTAAATCAGCACAACGTGGTCTAAGATCGGGTTTTGTTGCTCCCGCTCCATCTTTTCCAGTAGCAGACGCTGCTAACAATAACAGAAGAAGAGAGTATAACCCGGCGGCAGCCGCTACAGCAGCCGCTGCGGCAAAGAAGAAAGCGGGAGCTGCAGGTAATAAAGAGCAACCACCAGCAGCATTTAAAGCAACGGATTTTAGAAAACGTGAGATGGTTTTTCAGCCGAAGAAAAAGAAAGTGTCTTTTCTTCCTGGTAAGAAGACAGAGATTACTACAGCGGCAGCACACAAAAGAATTGTTAAGGTTAATGGAACTATGACTCTTTCAGAGCTTGCTCAAACAATGGGGCTTAAGGTGCCACAACTTTTAAAAGTTTGTATGGGTCAAGGGCTGACTGTAAATATGAATTCAGATTTAGATTTTGATACAATCTCGCTTCTTGTTCCTGAGTTTGATTGGGAAGCTAAGAACGTTGAGCAAACATCAGAAGATTTAGTTGAATCAGTTGCATTTGGTGACTTAGATGCTGAGCCTGTAGGTAGAGCTCCAGTTGTTACAGTTATGGGTCACGTGGATCATGGTAAAACAACGCTTCTCGATTCAATTCGTAAAGCAAACGTCGCTAGGGGTGAAGCTGGTGGAATCACACAGCATATTGGTGCATATAGAGTTTTTGTTGAAAAAGAAAAGCCTATTACATTTATCGATACTCCAGGTCACGCAGCCTTTACGGCAATGAGAGAGCGTGGAGCGCAGGTTACAGATATCGTAATTTTAGTTGTTGCTGCAGACGATGGAATGATGCCACAGACTGAAGAAGCAATCAGTCACGCAAAAGCGGCAGGGGTTCCAATAATTGTTGCGGTTAACAAAATTGATAAAGAGGGTGCTAACCCAGATAAAATCAAACAACAGTTGTCTGAAAAAGAACTTGTTCCTGAAGAATGGGGTGGAGACACAGTATTTTTAGAAGTGTCTGCGCTTAAGAATTTAGGAATTAAAGAGCTTTTAGAAAACATCTGGCTTCACTCTGAGATTTTAGAGCTAAAAGCAAACCCTAAACAATCTGGTAGGGGGATTGTTGTTGAGAGTAAAGTTGAAAAAGGTAAAGGGATTGTTGCTACTTTATTAGTTCAAGAAGGGACTGTTAAAGCAGGGCAGTCTATCTGTGCAGGTCTTGTGAGCGGTAAAGTTCGTAGACTTATGGATGATCAAGGAAAGCAAGTAAAAGAAGCGGGGCCGTCAGTTCCTGTAGAGGTTATGGGTCTTTCTGCAACTCCTAATGCTGGAGACCGTTTTGATATCTGTGAATCAGATCAAAAAGCAGTGGCTTTAGCTGAGCAAAGAAAAGAAGAAAAAGCGCAGATTGAAATTGCAGAATCTAATAAGAAGGTTTCGTTAGAAGACCTTTTATCTAGAGTTAAAAATGATGGAGCTGTTGATCTTCCAGTTATTCTTAAAACAGACGTTGCAGGTTCTGCAGAAGCTGTAAAAGGAATGATTAATAAGATTGAAAGTGATGAAGTGAACGTTAAGTTTATTCACAGCCAAGTTGGTGCTGTGAGTGAGTCAGATGTTTTACTTGCAAGTACTTCAGGTGGAATGATTATCGGTTTTAACGTACGTCCAGATTCTCAAGCTTCAAAGCTTGCAAAAGAGAAGGGTGTAGAGATCAAATGCTACCGTATTATTTATGAGCTTGTAGATGATGTGAAAAAAGCGATGTCAGGTCTTCTTACTCCAGATATTATTGAGAAAGAAAACGGCAAAGCTGAAGTTCGTGAAATATTCTCTGTTCCTAAGATTGGAACAATTGGTGGGTCTATCGTTCTTGAGGGTAAAATCAATAGAAACGATATGGTTAGACTTGTTCGTGAAGGGAGAGTTGTTTACGAAGGTAAAATCACGTCACTTAAACGTTTTAAAGACGATGCAAAAGAAGTTGCTGCTGGATTTGAGTGTGGTATCGGAATTGAAAACTACAACGACCTTAAAACTGGCGATGTGATTGAAGCATACGTTAAAGAAGAAGTTGCAAGAGAGCTTGCTTAAATGAGTGAAGATGCTTTAGACGCTAAATCAAGAAGAACCTCCCGTGTGGAAAAAACACTGCGGGAGATTATAGGGCAGCGTTTGATGTCTATGAATTCTCTTTTTGATGGGGCGATGGTTACAGTAGTAAGAGTTGCTGCATCAAGTGATTTAAGAGCAGCAGATGTTTACATCAGCGTTTTTAGCACTGATGAGGACTATGATGTTGAAGATGTCTTTGATGTTTTAGAAGAGCAAAGAGCTATGATTCAACACCGTATCGGTAAAGAGCTTCCTATGAAGTTTTGTCCAAAGTTAAAATTTATATTAGACAGCTCGATTGATAAACTAGTGCACTTTTCAGAAGTTCTTAATGAATCTAAAAAGAGCAGTCCTTCAGAAAGTGAATAGATTTTGAAAAAATACCCGCCTCCATTTTCTGGATTGTTATTGGTAAATAAACCTAAGGGGCCAACAAGCCACGATTTAGTCGGGAAGCTTCGCTGGTGTTTAGGCACAAGGTCAGTGGGGCATGCTGGAACTTTAGATCCAATGGCTGAAGGCTTAATGATTCTACTAATTGGTGAGGCTACAAAGCTTTCTCAGTGGGTGACTGCTGCATCAAAAGCTTATTCTGGAACAGTTACTCTAGGCGCTGAAACAACCACAGGTGATGCTGAAGGTGAGAAGACACATGAGTTTTCTAAAACTAAAGCTGAAGAAAAAGAAACCTTAGATGTTTTTGACAGTCTGCTGGGTGAGCAAGAGCTTACAGTTCCAAAGTACTCTGCCATTAAACAAGATGGTAGAAAGTTATATGATCTGGCTAGGTCTGGTGAAGATGTGGTTTGTCCAAAAAGAATTATGAACTTTTATGAGTCTGAGTTAAAAGAGATCTCAGGGGCTGACATTTCTTTTTGGCTTAGCTGCTCTAAAGCTGTCTCTTATACACATCT
>JBOEFV010000014.1:0-15068 GCA_050633065.1 Bdellovibrionales bacterium | reverse complement strand
GGCTTATAGACTCGCTCTTCAAACTAGAGAGCAACACATCAGACGTGAAAAAGCGACAAGTAACATCTGTACAGCACAAGTTCTACTTGCAGTGATGGCTTCTATGTATGCTGTGTACCATGGACCAAAAAGACTTAAAAGGATGGCCTTGGATGTAAAGACTAAAGCTTTAAAAATGAGAACTCTTTTAGAAGAGGCTGGGTACTCTGTAGTAGATACTGATATTTTTGACACCCTCACAGTAAACAGCTCTTCAAAAAAAGCAAAAGCCATGTTTGAAAAAGAAAACATCAATGTTCGTATTGACGATGAAGAGACCTGGGGCTTTTCTATTGATGAAACTTGGGATGACGCTTTCTTTAATAAATTCATGTCAATTTTAGAAGTTTCAGGGCGTGCTACAGCTCCAGAGGCTACCGATCTAAGAACCTCTCCTATTTTAACACACCCTGTTTTTAACTCTTATCACACTGAAACAGAGCTCATGAGATACATTAAGCGCTTAGAAAATAAAGATTTCTCTTTAGTACACGGGATGATTCCATTAGGCTCTTGCACAATGAAGCTGAATGCAGCTACAGAGATGATTCCTGTAACCTATGAGGGATTTTCAAATATTCACCCTCACACTCCACAAGAGCAATTACCTGGCTACTTAAGTTTGATTCAAGAAATTAATGATGACCTTTGTACTATGACAGGCTTTTCAAAGTTCTCATTTCAACCAAACTCAGGTGCTCAAGGAGAGTATGCTGGCTTACTCTCTATTAAGTCTTACCATGAAGCCAATAAAGACTTTAACAGAAACATTTGCTTAATCCCTTCTTCAGCTCACGGAACAAATCCAGCAAGTGCTGTAATGGCAGGATTTAAAGTTGTTGTTGTTAAGTCTGATGAAAATGGAAATATCGACGCTCAAGACCTTCAAGAAAAAATAGAACTTCATAAAGAGTCTTTAGGTGCTTTTATGGTCACCTACCCTTCTACACATGGGGTTTTTGAAGAGAACATTAAAGAAGTTTGCTCAATGATTCATAATGCTGGCGGCTTAGTCTACATGGACGGCGCTAATATGAATGCACTTATCGGTCTTTCAAAACCTGCAGAGCTTGGAATGGATGTTATTCATTTAAATTTACATAAAACATTCTGTATTCCTCACGGAGGAGGCGGACCTGGAGTTGGGCCTATTGGCGTTGTTGACAGGCTAGCTCCCCATCTTCCAAAAGCTCCCGAGAACGTAACTGAAGACTCAAGATCAGTCTCAGCTGCAGAGTTTGGGAGCGCTAGTATTTTACCTATCTCCTGGGCTTATATTAAAATGATGGGTTCAGACGGATTAAAACTAGCAACACAACAAGCTATCTTAAATGCAAACTATATTGCCAAAAGATTAGCCTCACATTTTGACGTTTTATACACAGGGAAAAATTCTCATGTAGCTCATGAGTGCATTATTGACACTAGACCTTTTAAGGATTTTGGGGTGACAGTTGATGACATTGCAAAACGACTCATAGATTATGGTTTCCACGCGCCCACAATGTCGTGGCCGGTGATTGGAACTTTAATGATTGAACCTACAGAGAGTGAATCTAAAGCTGAAATCGATCGTTTTTGCGATGGCATGATCTCTATTGCAAAAGAAATTGCTGAGGTTAAATCAGAAACTGTATCTGTTGAAGACTCTGTTTTAAGAAATGCTCCTCACTCTCAAGCACTTTTAATGTCAGACAACTGGCCTTATGCTTACTCTAGAGAAAAAGCCGGCTTCCCACTTCCATCACTAAAAACGAACAAATTCTTTCCTGTAGTTGGAAGGGTTGATAACGTTTTTGGTGATCGCAACTTATTTTGCACATGCCCACCGCTGGAAAGTTTTGAATCATAATGTCTAATGATATCGGTCAGTTTCTAATCAGTGAATTTTTTAAAGTGGTTAAAGAAACTGACCCCACATTTAATACCTTTAAACACCCTGAAGATATTTTAAATTTTAACAAAAACGAAAAAACTAAAGACACACTTAAGTTTGTAAGGTTTAGCACTCTTTGTTTAGAGCTTTTTAACTGCGCAAAGCGTTTTAAAGAGACCTTTCCTAAGAATAAAAAAAACGTACAAGTAAACCCTTACACGGAGATGTTTTTATCTTCAAATTTTTCAACAAAAGAAGAGTTTGATAACTTCATCGGAAATTTCACTTTAGAGGTTGTTTTCACCACCCATCCTACTGAAGTTTTTCCTCTTTCTCTTTTAAAGAACTTAAATAGAATTGAAATGCTTTTAGAGAAATTCTTCAGCACTAAAGTTCCTGAGACAAGACATCGCTACCTTCAGGCCTTAAGAGCTAACCTTACAACTTTGTGGCTCACTGATGAAATTTATAGAGCTAAACCTTCTCCTGAAGATGAGGCCGATAGACTTTTTTATGTATTTGAAACTTCTTTATGGAAAGCTAATCCTTATTTTTTTAGACGTTACTACTTTGAGTATAAAAAAAGGTTTGATAGTTCTCCTAAAAAATACCCCAATTTAAAATTTAGTTCTTGGATTGGCGGAGATAGAGATGGAAATCCTTTTGTAACTTCAGAGGCTACATATAATATTGTCACTAAAAGCCGCCGTAAAATTCTTCGACTCATCTTACTTGAGCTCTACCCTTTAAGAGAAGAAATCTTAATTAAAAGTAGCCAGCCTGAACTTAAGAAACTTTATAAAGATGCAGCATTTCCTTATAAAGCTTTATTTGTAGATTTAGTTGAGCATATCCAAGACACCCTTAAAAATCATAAAACTAATGATGTTTTAAAGCTTCAAAGCTATGTACTTGAGAGGCTAAAACTTGCATACACTTTATTATGTAAAGACGGCGGGAAAAGAGTGGCCGACAGAAGGCTTAGAAGTCTTATTGACCGTGTTCAAGCTTTCTCACTCTCACCTTTTAAACTTGATTTAAGACAAGACTCTGAAGTGCACACTCAAATCATTGATGAGCTTAAAGAGCTGACTAAAAGTAAGGGTGAGCTTGATGTTAAAAAAGCTAGAAAAGTTTCTTTTGAAAAACTCTCTCCTCTTGGACAAGACTTCTTTAAGACTCTCAGGCTTTCAAAGGACTTTTCTCCAAACCCTTTTAATTGCTATATAATTTCCATGACAAGATCAGCTCAAGACATTAAAAATCTTGAGACTCTTTTTACCGTGGCAATGGTTGAAAAGCTTCCTATAGTTCCTTTGTTTGAAACCCCTGATGATGTCAGAAACTCTTCAAACATCATAAAAGAATGCAAAAAGCTCGGTGTTGAGCTAAAACAAGTTATGTGGGGGTATTCTGACTCTACTAAAAAAGGTGGACGTTTAGCCTCAGCATGGTCTGTTTATAACGCTCAAATCGATGCTATGAAACTCAACCCTGACCTTGTACATTTTCATGGACGAGGCGGCTCTATTGCTAGAGGCGGCGGAAGCATTGAGAATTCTTTTGGCTTAATGCCCGCTGGCGTTGTCGGAAATCACTTTAGACAAACCTTTCAAGGAGAGGTCATACAAGATGACTTTGGTCTTTTTGTAAGGGCTGTTCAAACATTAGAGAAAACTTTAAAAGAGTGCACAATAAACTACTTTAAAAAAGAACAGGTTCTTTCAAAGAAAGTCCGCCAAGAAATTGACGACCTAGCTCACAAATCAGAAATGAAATTTCAAAAGAAGTTTTATAACGATCAAAACTTTTCAGATGTTTTCGCTGAAAAATCCCCTATTTCAATAATTAGTAAAATGAACCTTGGGTCTCGCCCGGCTAAAAGATCCTCTAAGATCTCCGGGGTCAGCAGTTATAGAGCTATACCATGGGTGTTTTCATGGTCACAAACCAGAGGCTCACTCCCTGTTTGGTACGGTTTACAAGGTCTTGAGAATAAATTACTAAGTCTTAAAAGCAAATCTCGCTTTATCAATAACTTTATCGAATCTATCTCTATTGGTATCGGCCTTACGGACCCTCACATATTTAGTCAGTATTTTAAAAATGAACTTACTGATGTTCAAAAAGACTTAGAGTCTGTAAAAAGCAAGATCCCTGCTCCTAACGGGTCTTCGGACTTAAAAGATCTTTTTGTGAACTATTTGCACAAACACCAAATCAAGATGCTTGAGAAAAATTCAGTTTCTCCAATTGAAGAAGAGATTGAGAAAATTACAGCTCAAGGCATAGCTTGTTATTTGGGCAGATCTGGATAAGTCTGTAAAATCCTTTGCTAAGTACTGTTTGAATACGTTAAATTGTAGGTGAGAATTTTTTAAAAGGAGAACGAAATGAAAAATTTGCTTTTATTATTTGTTGTAATGGGACTTTTTGGGTGTTCATCAGCAGACAAAAACATGGACCAGTCACAAGACTCTGCTGAGGCTGTAACAGATCAAGCTAAAGCTGCTATTGAAGAAGCTGCGGAAGATCTTAAAACTGCTGCGGAAGATCTTAAAACTGCTGCTAACGACAAAGCTGCGGAAGCTACAGAGGCCGCTCCTGCTGCTACATCTGACAGTTCTTTTGAAGGTTATGCTGGAACAGAAAGCTCTAAAGTGACTTGCACAGCTGGTGAAGACGTTAGAACTGTTACTGTTTTAAACGGTGATGCTGGTGGATGCGGTGTTGTTTACAACAAATTTGGCGAAGACAAGACTGTTGCTGTTGCAAAGAATGTAATGGACTACTGTTCTGAAGTTCAAGCAAAAATCAAAGGCAATCTTGAGGCTGCAAGCTTCACTTGTCAGTAAGTTTTACACTTATAGCTTAGTATAAAAAAACAGCAGCTTCGGTTGCTGTTTTTTTATAAGAATTGTTCGTATTTCTTTAGATTTCCGCTAGACTGTTGACCTAGAGCCAAATCCCCTGGATTTTACCTTCATACAGGAGTACATTTAGGCCACCAGCCTAGATTGGAGTTGAAAATGTTGTGGATGATTATTGGTTTCTCTTTAGCTTGTTACGCTGTAATTGGTAACGACTCCATCCAAACTATTGGTACTTTCCTAGCTTCAAACAGAAAAAAATCATGGGTCCTTATCTGGGCTTACTTAGGTGCTATTTTAGCTACAGTTCTTTTATATGGATGGTATGTAAACGGCGGAGATGTCTCTTATGGGAGATTAAGTAAAATACCCGCTCAAACTGTCGAGTGGTGGCACACTCTACCCATTATCGTCTTACTCTTTCTAACTCGCTTTGGAATTCCTGTTAGCACAACTTTTATGGCCTTAAGTATTTTTACAGGGTCTGTGGTTCTCCAAAAAATTATCATGAAATCTTTTATTGGTTACGGCGTCGCTTTTGCTGCAACCTTTATCATCTGGCTACTTATCTACAACTTTGAAAAGTATGTTGTAGATGACCGAGATGACTCTAAGCCACACCCTCTGTGGACTGTAGCACAGTGGCTTTCAACTGGATTTTTATGGACCCAGTGGCTCATGCAAGACCTTGCAAATATTTATGTGTTTGTTCCAAGAGGTGTACCCGGCTGGTTAATCGGCCTTTCACTTATATGGCTCCTTGCTCTCTTGGCCTTCATGGTGAAAGAAAAAGGCGGAAAGATTCAAGAGATCGTTTTAGCCAAGACAAATACTCTCGACATTAGATCTGCAACACTTATTGATCTCTTCTATGGTTTAATTCTGTTTTACTTTAAAGGGGTTAACAACCTACCTATGAGCACAACATGGGTCTTTTTAGGGACATTAGCTGGTAGAGAGCTCATCTTAACTCTTATGCTTAAACACAAAAGAACTAAACTGACCACAGCTGACATCTTCTCTGATTTAGGTAAAGCCACGATTGGTATTGTAATTAGTGTGAGTTTGGCTCTTTGTGGAAAGTATATGTTTGGTTAATATTGCTTTTTTGAATTAAGCGACAAGCCTTTTTCATAGAGCTTATCCATTTTTTCTTTAGACACACCTAAACTATATCCAAACTTCAGAACTTGGTTCATGATAGCCTGCCTGTACACTCCATTCTTCTGAAAGCGTACAGCACTTGTTACAGATAAAGGCTTTAACAAAGTCGGCCGCCCTGATTCTCTCAAAATTTTACAAAGCTCAGTATCTTCAAATATTGGAATCTCCGGCATTCTCAAGGACCCCTGAATTACTGCCTTACGAAAGAAAATACAATGGTCTAAATAAAATATTTTTTGAGTATATGACCTTACATAGTTTGAATAAAATGATGTGAATCTCAACAACCAGTGATTCTGATCAAATTTATGCGTAAACGCACCCCAAACAATATGGTCTGGCAGCTTAAGAAGACTTTTCAAAGCCTCTTTAGACAGGATACTTCTTGGATGGTGAAGCAAAACAACTTCACCTTTTGAGACTTTAATGCCAGCATTTAACCTCTTCGATCTGTACTCTCCACCATTTTCAATAACCACACAGTCTTTATCTTTTAATAAGGCCACGGTGTTATCCGTAGAGCCTCCATCAACAATTATCAACTCAACCTGAGGATCATGTGGTAAACTCTCAAGCACCTTTAAAAAACAAGGACTCTTTTCCTCGTTAAAAACTGGCAAAACCACACTTAGCTTAATCATATCAACCTCGTTATCACCTACCAAGACTAACTAATAACACAAAATAGATGTACAAAAAACTCACCTTATGAGTAAATACTTAAAACATCACACTGGAGGCCTTTTAATGCCTACTGCACAGACAGAAAACTTAGATAAATTTCACAACCCTTTAACTACAGCCAAAGGTGATGAAAGAGCTTTTGTTGATCTTAAGAACCTTGACACTTTATGGTTTAACACAGGAACTGTCTGTAACCTGAACTGCTCAAATTGCTATATAGAATCAAGCCCTGAAAATGATAGGCTTGTTTACCTAACTGTTGAAGACGTCACCCCTTATATTAATGAGATTGAAGAACAAAATCTTAATACTCAAGAAATTGCATTCACAGGAGGAGAACCTTTCACAAACCCTAACTTTGTTAAAATTTTAGATTTTGTACTCTCTAAAGGTTTTAAAGCACTAGTTCTTACTAATGCTTACCGCATGATGAACAGGTATAAAGATGAACTTAGCCAGCTAAATAAAACTTATAGTGATAAACTTTTTCTTCGTGTATCTTTAGACCACCACAAAGAAGAGGTACACAATAAAGAACGTGGCGAAGGCACATTCCAAGCCACTTTAAAAAATATCAAATGGTTAGAAGATAATAATTTTAACTGCTCAATTGCTGGAAGATCTCTTTTAAACGAATCATTAGATGAGTCAAAAAATGGTTACAACAACACTCTGAAATTATTTGGAATCAACAATATAAACACTCAAGATCCTGCACAGCTTACTGTTTTTCCTGAAATGAGTGAAGACCTCTCTATTCCAGAAATCACCACAGACTGTTGGGGCATTTTAAACAAAAACCCGGATCAAATGATGTGTGCAAAAACTAGAATGATTGTAAAAAGAAAAGGACAGAGTAACACGACAGTTCTCCCCTGTACTCTTATCGCATATGATGAAAATTTTGATCTTGGACACAACCTAAAAGACTCTCAAAAGAGAGTCCCTCTTAACCACAGGTTCTGTGCTCAGTTTTGTGTCCTTGGAGGGGCGTCTTGTAGTTAGTCTACAAGCTCTCCCACTAGGTCATAAGAGAATCTGTCAGTAATTCTAACTTTAACCATATCACCAGCTTTAAGTACCTTATCGTTAGTATCATTAATAATCACACAACCATCTATATCTGGAGCCTGTCCGTAAAACCTACCTTTAAATAAAAGATCTGATTCATCATGAAGGCCCTCAACCAAGACCTCTAACTCTTCCCCTATAAGATTAAGATTTCTTTCTGAAGCAACCTCTTCTTGAGCTTTATAAATAGCCTCAAATCTTTGGTCTATAACCTCTTGTGGGTTTTTAGGTTCCAATTTAAAGGCTGGAGTCCCTTCTTCATCAGAATACTTAAACACTCCTAAATGATCAAATTTAGCTTTCTTCACTCCCTCTAAAAGAGTTTGAAAGTCCTCTTCTGTTTCACCTGGAAAACCAACAATAACAGACGTTCTTATAACAACATCAGGAATCATTTCTCTTAATCGCTCAATACGCTCATGAATCTTAGCTCCTGTAATTCTACGGTTCATTCTTTTTAATGTCCCGTCAGCAAAATGCTGTACTGGCATATCAAGATATGAACAAATCTTTTTAGAACTTGCTAAAAAATCAATAATTTCATCAGTTAACTCATCAGGGTAATAGTAAAAAAGCCTTACCCACTTAATGCCTTCAACTCCATCAAGGGCTTTAAGTAAGCTTAGTAAATTGTTCTCATCTCTATCTAAATCAACACCGTAGCTAGAAAGGTCTTGAGAAATCACGTTAAGCTCTTTTACTCCTTGAGCCACAAGGTTATTAGCTTCTGTCACTAATGACTCTACAGACCGACTTCTTAAAGAGCCTCTTAACTTTGGAATGATGCAAAAAGTACATTTTCTATCACAACCTTCAGAAACCTTAAGCCAAGCCATGTACTGAGGAGAGGTGTTTAATCTTGGGTCCATTTCTGTGTGAATATACTTAGGAATCTCAACAAAAGACTTTTGGCCTAGTTTATTTTCTTTCTTTGCTTCTAGAAACTGATGAATTTTATTGTACTCACCCGTTCCAACGATTAAATCAATTTCAGGCATTTCAGCTTCTAAATCTGAAGAGTACCTTTGTGACAAGCAGCCTGACACCACAAGTATTTGGCCATCTTTTTTTCCACCACCAAAATCTAAAATCGTTTTAATAGACTCTTTTTTGGCCTCTTCAACAAAAGCACAAGTGTTTACTATTAAAACTTCTGACTCATAAGGATCTTGATTCACTTCATAACCGTGTTTGTTTAATGACCCCAGCATAACCTGAGAATCTACTAAGTTCTTTGAACAGCCTAGAGATACAAAATGAACTGATTTTTCCTGCATAATTTCCCTCACTAAAGGATTAATATTACTAGATAAATTAAGATATGACCCCTCATAAACCCAGATCTATAATGTTTTCATAGATGTCTATTATTTAACTCCTCAAATACAAGAAAAGGGCTTTAAATAAAAAGAGCAGCAACCTAAGTTACTGCTCTTTACTCTCTATAGACTAGAAGTCTTTAGAATTATTAGTTTACATCTTTAAAGTCTGCATCGATAACATCATCTTTTGTGTCACCTTGCGGGGGAACGCCGCCACCTTCTGGAGCAGCAGCACCTTCAGCCCCTTTTTGACTCTCATAAAGAGCTGTACTTAAGGCGTGACTGATGTTTGTTAACCTTTCAGTGTCACCAGTGTAGTCTTCAACAGTAGCGCCTTCTTTAGCTAAAGTTTCTTTAGCTGTAGCCATTGCCTCTTCAGCCTTAGTCACTTCTTCAGCTGGAAGCTTATCTTTGTTATCAGCAATTAACTTTTCAGTTTGGTAAACTAAGTTATCAAGTTGGTTTTTAGAGTTAACAAGATCTTTACGCTTTTTATCATCTTCAGCGTGAAGCTCTGCTTCTTTAACCATTTTTTCAATCTCTTCTTCTGATAAACCAGATTTAGATGTGATCTTAATAGCCTGCTCTTTACCAGTTCCTTTATCTTTTGCAGAAACACTGATGATTCCGTTTGCATCAATATCAAAAGTCACTTCAATTTGAGGAACCCCTCTTGGAGCTGTTGGGATACCAACAAGCTCAAAACGTCCAAGTGATTTGTTATCGTTTGCCATCTCTCTCTCACCCTGAAGCACGTGAACATCAACATTTGTTTGATTATCAGCTGCTGTAGAGAAAACCTGAGATTTCTTAGTTGGAATGGTAGTGTTCTTCTCAATAAGCTTTGTGAACACTCCACCTAAAGTTTCTAAACCTAAAGATAAAGGCGTTACATCTAGTAAAAGAACGTCTTTTACTTCACCTGTTAAAACACCACCTTGAACTGCAGCACCTAAAGCAACAACTTCATCTGGGTTCACTGATTTGTTTGGCTCTTTACCGAAGAACTCAGTAACAACTTTTTGAATAGCTGGAATTCTTGTAGAACCACCCACTAAAACAACTTCATCAATATCAGAGTTACTAAGGCCTGAGTCTTTTAAAGCTGTCTTACAAGGCTCTAAAGTTCTCTTAACTAAATCTTCTGTAAGTTGATCAAACTTAGCTCTAGATAATTTAACGTTTAAATGCTTAGGACCAGATTGGTCAGCAGTAATGAACGGTAAATTAATGTCAGTTTCAACAGCTGTACTAAGCTCAACTTTTGCTTTTTCAGCAGCTTCTTTTAACCTTTGAAGAGCCATTTTATCGCCTTTAAGATTAACACCTTGATCTTTTTTAAACTCTTCAACTAACCACTCAAGGATTACGATATCAAAGTTATCCCCTCCTAAAAGAGTGTCACCGTTTGTAGCTTTAACTTCTACAACATCATCTCCTACTTCTAGAATTGAAACGTCAAACGTTCCACCACCAAGATCGTAAATTACAATCTTTTGATCTTTCTTTTTATCTAAACCATAAGCTAGCGCTGCAGCTGTTGGCTCATTAATGATACGCTTTACTTCAAGACCTGCAATTTTACCTGCATCTTTAGTCGCCTGTCTTTGAGCATCGTTGAAGTATGCAGGAACTGTTACAACAGCTTCTGTAACTTCTTGGCCTAAGTAGTCTTCAGCAACTTTTTTTAACTTACCTAACACACCAGCTGCAATCTCTTGTGGAGAATACTCTTTACCTGCAATATCAAATGCACAAGAGTCCCCTTTATCCACAACCTTAAATGGCATCAAATCAATTTCATCTTTTAAATCTGCATATTTACGTCCAATAAAACGCTTTGCAGAGTAAATTGTATTCTCTGGATTTGTTACAGCCTGTCTTTTTGCTACCTGGCCAACTAATTTTTCACCGTCTTTTGTAAATGCAACAATTGAAGGAGTCGTTCTAGCACCCTCTTCGTTTACTAAAACCTTAGGTGCTCCACCTTCCATAACTGCAACAACTGAATTTGTTGTCCCTAAATCTATTCCTATTACTTTACTCATCTTACTCTTCTCCTAATTCTATTTTTTCTCAGTTAATTTAAATATGTATTCTATTATCAATTGGTCAAGGTCCTGTTTTTTTAAGAAAACCACCCTGATTTCTCCTTAACGTTCTCACCTTTTTCTTTTGCTATTTCTCTTAAAAGCTTCACTTCTTGCTTAGTTGGAGCTGTTGGCATTGTAACTTTTACGTTAAATTTTAAATTTCCCTTGCCTCGACCTCTAAGAGACGAAAACCCCTCTTTTTTCATAATGATCTCATCAGCATTCTGTGTCCCTGGAGGAATTTCCACTGTAACGGTGTCATTTAGTGTTTCTTGCTCAACTTCAGCCCCTAAAATCGACTGTAAGTAAGTCACTTCAATGTCACCAACAAGGTCTAAACCTTCTCTATGATACTTTTCATCTTCACCAACTCTGACAAAAACGTATAAATCACCTCGACCACCACCTAAGTGACCGCCATCACCTTCTGCTGAAAGTCTAAGCTGGTTTCCGTCTTCAACACCTGCTGGCACTGTGACCTCTAACTTTCTAGATCTCTCAACTCGTTTTTCACCATCACATTTTGTGCAGGGGTCTTTAATGATTTGCCCAAGGCCTCTACATGTTGGGCATGTTGTAGCCATTGTGAAAAAGCCCTGCCTTTGAACTACCTGACCAGAACCAGCACAAGTGCCACAAGTGTGAGCTGTTTTTCCAGGCTCAATTCCTTTTCCGGAACAGTGACCACAGTCTTCTTCAGACTGATATTCTATAGTAGTTTCAATACCTTCTAGAGACTCTTTAAGATCTATATTTAAGTGATACCTTAAATCAGACCCTCTCTTTGGTCTGGCCTTCGCTGGACCTGAGCGACGGCGTTGGCCCTGCCCGCCCCCAAAAAAATCACCAAAGATGTCTGAGAAGTTTTCAAAAATATCAGAAGCGTCGTGGAATCCTCCACCACCCATTCCCTGACCCATACCTGCATGACCATACTGATCATAACGAGCCTTCTTCTCATCATTGCTTAAAACTTCATAAGCCTCTGCAGCCTCTTTAAACTTATCCTCAGCAACCTTATCATCAGGATTCTTATCCGGATGATACTGAAATGCCTTCTTACGATAAGCTTTTTTAATAGTAGCAGCGTCCGCAGACCGCTCTACACCAAGAACTTCATAAAAATCACGTTTAGACATAAAGTAAATATGTGGATTATTTCAAAAGGGTCAAGGTCACAAAGCTCTTTTTATTCTAATTCTCCTGAAGCCCTTAATTTTTCAGCAATTTTAGCCATACGTTCTTCTAAATCTGTTCTCCAGGGGCCCTCAGGAGACTCTCTGTGCAAATCCTCTAAAATTCTATACCCAAGCTCAAGCTGCCCTGACTTGTTATACATCCTTGATGCCAGTGACCTTGTCCAAAAAGGCGCCCCTAAAACTGCAGCGTTTTCTAAGAGCTTTCCCGCCCTATTAAAATCCTTAAGCTCTTGAAGGTATAAATAAGCCGCCCTGTAGTTTAAAACCCAGCTGTCTGTTATATAACTAAGACCTCGCTCAAACAGCTCTGCCGCCCCTTCATGATCATCAAGTAAAACTGTCAACTTCACCGCTCCAAATTTATATAAAGCTTCAAACTTTGGAGCCAAAATACTTGCTGTATTTAAAGTTTTATAGCCCCACCTGTAAGGGCAGTATTCTTTATTTGGATCTTTATACTTTGAACAGTCAAAAGCACTTTGAATAAAGCCTAACCAAAACATATCTGCAAAACTATCTTTAAATCCAAAGTGAAAGTACTCCACTCCTTCTGGAGGAGGAAGGATTTTAACTTTTTCTTTTAAGTCCGCTGCAGGATCTAAAAAGAACGCAGAGAAACCGAAAAAAAATGTAAAAAGTATTTTTAAACCTTCTGAAATCACAATTCTATTTTAATCAAATTAACGCTTTTCAACACCCTACAAACGTCTAAATTACTGGCTAATATCGTCACTAACCTGAGTGTAGTTTTTTCCTTGGTCTATAGTCCACTCATCTAAAGTCACGTCAGCGTCAAGGTCGGCAGCTCCTCCAAAAGAATAGGTCTTGGTATTTGCTATTGTTCCAGAAACCAATCTTAATGTTCCCGTCTTAGAGATATTGCACTCCCCACTTGTTGCACAAAAAGCATTGGTGTCTTTTGTTGTTGGAGGTTTACCATTATATTGAGCACCCGGATGAGCTAAAGGACCTGCTACACCAGGCTCTTGAAAACCAAAGTGATATGATAAATCACCATTTACCTGAAAGCCAACAGCATTAAAGTCCCCATAATACTGAGTCCACTCACCATAAAATGTAGACTGAGCAGAGTACATCACACTAAGTAAAGCCTTTACTTCTGATTGTTGAGCTTTTTTCTTCATTTTTGTATATTGAGGAACACCAACACCTGCAAGAACGCCAATAATCATCATAACTATGACTATCTCTATTAAGGAAAACCCTTTTTGATTGCGAACTAACTTTAACAAATAGAGACCCTTCCTTTCAAAAAAAAAAGCTCCATATTCTGGGGCTTTTTTAAACATTATAAACTTACTTATAATAAATTAGTTTGTTATGTCATCACTCACTTGGACAAAAACTTTATTCTGGTTGATTGTCCACTCATCTAATCCACCGTCATCATCCAGGTTTGCCACCCCGCCAAATCTAAAATTGTTCCTATTAGCCGCAGTTCCTGAAATTGTAGCCGTAGTTCTCGACTTAACAACCGTACATCCTTGAGCACCACTACTTGGACACATTACACTAGCAGCCCTAACTACAGGAGGACTGTTCTTATACGTTGGATTAGGGTGAGTCACTGGTCCGTTCTGACCAGAACTGTTAAAACCAACATTGTAACCTAAGTCACCACTTAAACCATACCCTACAGCATTGAAATCACCATAATACTGGTTCCACTCTGCATAGAATGCCTTTTGTGAAGTATACATACTACTAAGTAGTGATTTTACTTCTGATTGACGAGCTTTCATTTGGAATTTTTGGTATTGAGGAATACCCACACCAGCCAAAACACCAATAATCACAACAACCATCATTAATTCAATAAGGGAAAAACCCCCTTGTGACTTAACTTTTTTCATTATACTTCTCCTTAATAACGTTCTTACTATTTTTATCCAACCCATACCTATCGGACCGTTATTAAAAAAGGTTTACTTCCTAACAGAAACCTGAAAGATTTTATCTGAAGTCTCACTGTGAGACATTAAACGCCTAGGAGTGACTCGTGAGCGAACAAAATAACCAAGACCAAAACCCAGATATTGAGATTTCGACAAAAGAACCATCCTTTTATAATGTCTTTTTATTAAATGATGACTTCACTACTCAGGAGTTTGTTGTCAAAGTTTTAACTCAATTTTTTTACAAGTCTGATTCTGAGGCGTTTAAACTTATGCTTGAGGTTCACAATAATGGTCGCGCACTCGTTGGAACCTTTACAAAAGAAATTGCTGAAACTAAAATCTACCTAGTTCACCAAGCAGCAAGGGAAAATGAGTTTCCCTTAAAGTGCTCTATGGAGGAATGCTAACTATGTTTGACCACACCCTTCAAGAAAGCCTTCATAAAGCCACTCAGCACACCAGGTCTTTAAAAAACGAATTTGTTTCTCTTGAACACTTTTTATGGGGAGCTCTACAAGTTGATGATGTAGTTAACTTTTTAAAGTCTGAAGGCATTGACCACACCCCATTTAAAATAAATTTAGAAGATTTTATCGAAAAGAACCACCCAAAGCTTTCAAGGGTTGATTCAAACTATAACCCAGAGCCTACTATTGGTCTTCACAGAAGTATTGATCGGGCTTTAAAACAAGCACAAAGCTCAGGTAAAACAACCATCACAAGTTTTCACATCATGCTCTCTATTTTTGAAGAAGATGAGTCTTACGCTCTATTCATACTAGAGCAAATGGGCCTCTCTCCTTTAATCATCATGGAGCACCTATCTTCAGA
>JBOEFV010000013.1:412-14596 GCA_050633065.1 Bdellovibrionales bacterium | reverse complement strand
CCGCATCAATATGCGCCATAATTCCAAAATTACGCGTTGATCTTAAGTCTTCAATTTTTTGAGGTTGCTTGTATGCCATAATATTTTTTTACACCTTTTGATAAAAAAAAACACCCCTTAAAAAGGAGTGTCTTACAAATTTAATAAAAGCCTTAAGCTTTATTAAACGTTACCAGCTAAAGTGTGAGAACGCTCTGTTCGCTTCAGCCATTTTATGAACATCTTCTCTCTTCTTAACAGAGTTTCCTCTGCTGTTGAAAGCGTCTGCTAACTCAGAAGACAGTCTGTTCGCCATGTTCTTTTCAGATCTTTTTCTAGAGTACTCAACAAGCCATCTCATAGAAAGCGCAAGTCTTCTTGAAGGTCTAACATCAACAGGAACTTGGTATGTTGCTCCACCAACTCTTCTTGATTTAACTTCCACTGCAGGCTTTGTATTCTCAATAGCTTTTTTAAATACAGCTAAAGGCTCTTCGCCTGGAACTTTATCTCTTAACTGATCTAAAGCACCGTACAAAATATTTTGAGCAGTTGATTTTTTACCATCAAGCATAAGCGTGTTTACAAACTTAGCTAATGTAAGATCATTATAAATTGGATCTGGAAGGATTTCTCTTTTTATACTTTTTCTTCTACGAGACATTTAACTACTTCTCCTTAGCTCTTCGGTCTTTTCGTTCCATACTTTGAACGACTATTTTTTCTATCTTTAACACCTTGAGTGTCCAAAATTCCTCTAACAATGTGATATCTTACACCTGGTAAATCTTTTACACGACCACCACGGATAAGAACAACACTATGCTCTTGTAAATTGTGACCAATACCTGGGATATATGAAATCACCTCAAAACCATTAGACAATCTAACTTTTGCAACTTTTCTTAAAGCTGAGTTCGGTTTCTTTGGAGTTGTTGTATAAACTCTTGTACATACGCCTCTTTTTTGAGGGCAAGATGCTAATGCAGGAGAAGTTGTTTTCTTCTTCTGAATTGCTCTTTCTTTTCTAATCAACTGATTAATAGTTGGCATAGCTTTCCTTTTCTAACTTACTTTTCGACTTCAAATACTGCCTCAAGGCTTTAAAAAACAGTAAAATTCAATCCTTTTTAAACTCATACAAAGGGCGAAAAATAAGGCGCAAAGGCTCTCCCGTCAAGCCTAATTAACGGGATTTTACTTATTTCGCGGATTCCCCGCCCAAACTCTCCTAAACTCTTGTCATTCCATCCTGAGTACCAGCTGGCGCTCCACCTAAGCCTGGTAAAACAGCACCTGCAGCCTGTTCTTCTTCAGCAACTTGTAGTTTCCACTTTTTATAAGCTGAAACACCAGTTCCCGCAGGAATCAGTCTACCCATGATGATATTCTCTTTAAGACCCTGAAGCTTATCTTCTTTTGCATTAATTGCAGCTTCAGTAAGTACCTTCGTAGTCTCCTGGAACGACGCTGCTGAAATCCAGCTCTCCGTGCTTAAAGAAACTTTCGTGATACCAAGAAGAAGTGGCTGAGCTTGTGCTGGCTCTAAGCCTTCAGCAAGTACTCTTTCGTTTTCTTCTTCAAGTCTATATTTTTCAACCTGCATATCATTTAAGAATGTAGTGTCACCAGGACTAGTTACAGTTACCTTTCTAAGCATCTGTCTTACAATCGTCTCAATGTGTTTATCGTTGATTCCCACACCTTGAAGCCTGTAAACCTCTTGAACCTCATTCACCATGTACGCAGCAAGCTCTTGGTCACCTTTAACAGCTAAGATATCATGCGGATTAGTTGGTCCATCCATTAAAGCATCACCCGCTTGAACAAACTCACCTTCTCTTACCGCAAAATGTTTACCCTTAGGAATCAAGTACTCTCTTGGCTCACCAAGCTCTGGAGTAACTATAACTCTTTGCTTAGTTTTAATATCTTTACCAAAAGTCACATAACCATCAATTTCTGTTACAATTGCAGCCTCTTTAGGTTTTCTTGCTTCAAAAAGCTCCGCAACCCTTGGTAGACCACCCGTAATATCTTTTGTTTTAGATGCTTCTCTATGAATCTTTGCAATAACATCACCGGCATGAACTTCATCACCATCAGAAGAAAGTAACTGTGCTCCAACTGGAATCACGTATCTTGCAGGAGTTCCACGACCATCAACAGTCACTGGGCTTCCTGAAGCGTCAGCAATAAACACTGTCGGCTTGTTGTCATCACCAGCTTTTGAATCTGTGATCACTTTAGTTGCGAAACCAGTAACTGGATCCACCTGCTCTGACATTGTTTGACCTTCAACGATACCTAAGAACCCAATTTTACCAGATGCTTCTGCAATAATTGGGTTTGCATACGGATCCCACTCACAAAGAGTATCACCTTTTGCAATCTGATCTCCATCTTTAAAGAAGATTGTAGAACCGTAACCCACAGAGTAGCGATCTCTTTCTCTTCCTTCAGAATCCACAAGTAAAATATGACCACTTCTGTTCATTGAAACAAGTTTGCCTTCTTTATTTGTAACAGTATTGATTCCTTCAAGTTTAAATACAGCATCCATACGAGAAACGTGCACTGATTGCTCAACCGCTCTTGTCGCCGTACCACCCACGTGGAATGTTCTCATTGTAAGCTGTGTACCCGGCTCACCAATTGATTGTGCAGCAATAATACCTACTGTTTCACCAAGGTTAACTGTTGTACCACGAGCTAAATCACGTCCATAACATTTAACACAAACACCACGTTTTGCCTTACAAGTTAAAACAGATCTGATCATCACTTTAATCACACCAGATTTATCCATTTTCTCAACATGATCTTCATTAATTTCTTCACCAGCACCTACAAGCACTTCTTCACTGTACGGATCTTTAACATCTTCCATACAAGTACGACCTAGAACTCTCTCACTTAATGGCTGGATAATTTCTCCACCTTCCATTAATGGCTCAAGCTCCATACCCTCTGTCGTTCCACAGTCTTGCTGAGTAACAATAACGTCTTGAGCAACATCCACAAGCCTTCTAGTTAAGTAACCAGAGTTTGCAGTTTTTAGTGCCGTATCCGCCAAACCTTTACGCGCTCCATGAGTAGAAATGAAGTACTGAAGTACTGACAAACCTTCTCTAAAGTTTGCTGTAATTGGTGTCTCAATGATCTCACCAGAAGGCTTGGCCATTAGACCCCTCATACCAGCAAGCTGTCTGATCTGTGCCGCTGAACCCCTGGCACCAGAATCTGCCATTACGAAAATTGAGTTAAAACTGTCACTTGTTACAGATTTTCCATCAACATCAAACTCTTCTTTTTCGATGTGCTTCATCATCTCTTTGGCAACCTTGTCACCAGTTTGAGCCCAAATATCCACAACTTTGTTGTAACGCTCACCATCAGTAATTAAACCTTCATCATACTGAGACTGAATGTCTAAAACTTCTTTTTCTGCAGTTTGAATCATTTTTGTTTTTGCTTCTGGAATCTTTAAGTCATCAAGACAAATCGAGATCCCTGCTTTTGTAGAATAAGTGAAACCTTTTTCCATAATGCTATCTGCTAAAATCGCAGTAGCCTTACCACCAGCAAGTCTAAATGATTTATCAATCACACCAGCAAGCTCTTTTTTACCTAAAGGCTTGTTGATTTCATCAAAAGGAACTTCCACAGGAAGAACGTCACTGAAAATCGCTCTACCAACAGATGTTTCATAAATTTTTCCATGTACTCTAACTTTAATAGCAGCCTGCAAATCAACACTTTTTGCTTCATAAGCATAAAGAACTTCGTTTACGTTAGAGAAAAGCCTACCAGTTCCTTTTGCTCCAGGTCTGATTCTTGTCATCCAGTAACAACCAAGTACGATATCCTGTGTAGGATTAATTACCGGTCTTCCGTTTGCAGGAGACAGAATGTTATTTGTAGACATCATAAGTACACGAGCTTCAACCTGTGCTTCAACAGATAAAGGAACGTGAACAGCCATTTGGTCACCATCGAAATCGGCGTTAAACGCTGTACATACAAGAGGATGTAAGCGAATCGCTTTTCCTTCATGCAAAACAGGTTCAAATGCTTGGATACCAAGTCTGTGAAGAGTTGGCGCTCTGTTTAACATAACAGGGTGCTCTTTCACTACTTCAGATAAAATATCCCAAACTTCTACAGTTTGCTCTTCAACCAGTTTCTTTGCTTGCTTAATTGTCGTAGCAAACCCACGCTCTTCAAGTTTTGCAAAGATAAATGGTTTAAATAACTCTAAAGCCATTTTCTTTGGAAGACCACACTGATGAAGTTTTAAGTTTGGTCCAACAACAATAACCGAACGACCAGAGTAATCCACACGCTTACCAAGTAAGTTTTGTCTGAATCTACCTTGCTTACCCTTAAGCATGTCACTTAAAGATTTAAGAGGTCTTTTGTTAGGACCAGTAAACGTTTTACCACGTCTACCGTTATCAAGAAGTGCATCAACAGCTTCTTGTAACATTCTTTTTTCGTTTCTAATGATAATATCAGGAGCGTTTAACTCTTGTAATCTCTTTAAACGGTTGTTTCTGTTGATCACACGTCTATAAAGATCGTTCAAATCAGAAGTCGCAAAACGACCACCGTCTAGAGGAACTAAAGGTCTTAAATCTGGCGGGATAACTGGAACGTTTTGTAACATCATCCACTCAGGTTTATTTTCAGTACCTTTAAAAGCTTCTAATACTTTTAATCTTTTTGTTAATTTCTTAGTTGCAGCTTCAGATTTAACTTCTTTAAGCTCCATTCTAAGTTTTTTAGATAAGTAATCTACATCAACTTTCTTTAAAAGTTCTAGTACCGCATTTCCACCAATATCAGCGTGGAAGTTTGGTCCAAATTCTTCTAAAGCAGCCTGGTAAGCTTCTTCACCTAAAACTTGAGACTCCTCTAAAGTTGTCTCCATAGGATCAATAACTACATAAGCTTCACAGTAAAGAACTCTCTCAACATCTTTTAACGTTAAGTTAAGGATGTTTCCGATTCTACTTGGAAGTGATCTTAAGAACCAAATGTGTGCAACAGGAGATGCAAGTTCAATGTGACCCATACGCTCACGACGTACTTTAGATTGAGTAACCTCAACACCACATTTTTCACAAACAACACCACGAAACTTCATTCTCTTATACTTACCGCATAAGCATTCGTAATCTTTAATTGGTCCAAAAATCTTTGCACAAAATAAACCGTCTCTTTCAGGCTTAAACGTTCTGTAGTTAATTGTCTCAGGCTTTTTAACCTCACCAAACGACCAACTCTGAATAAGAGCTGGTGACGCCAGGCCAATTTTAACACCTTCAAAGGCTAATGGATCTTTGGGCTTATCAAAAAAGTTTAATAAATCTTTCAATTTCTAGCTCCTTACTTATTGTAATTCCGATTGAGGTCTAACAGCATCTACATCATCATTTGATAAGACATCTGATTCTACTAACTGCACATCAAGTGCTAACGATTGTAATTCCTTAAGAAGTACGTTGAATGATTCAGGAAGACCTGGCTCTAGCACATACTCACCCTTAACGATACTCTCATACATTCTCGTTCTACCAGCTACATCATCTGATTTAACTGTTAAGAATTCCTGTAGACAGTATGCAGCTCCGTACGCTTCAATCGCCCAAACCTCCATCTCTCCAAGTCTTTGTCCACCAAATTGTGCCTTACCACCTAACGGCTGTTGTGACACAAGTGAATATGGACCAATAGATCTTGCATGGATTTTTTCTTCAACCAAATGGTGAAGTTTCAGCATGTACATGATTCCAACTGTAACAGGGTTTTCAAAAGCTTCTCCTGTACGCCCGTCAAATAAAAGCGACTGACCTGTAGTAGAAAGTCCTGCACGTGTTAAAAGTTCTTTAATTTCAGACTCTCTAGCACCATCAAAAACTGGAGTTGCTATATGGATTCCATCTTTAACCTTAACAGCCATCTTCTTAATAGACGCATCATCAGCCCCATCAAGTTCTTTTGAGATGGTTTCATCAGAGTAAGCTACTTTTAACTTCTCTCTAACTTCATCTGCATTAAAGTCTTCTAACATTTCACCAATTTGAACACCTAACGCACGAGCAGCCATACCTAAATGGATCTCTAACACCTGTCCAATATTCATACGAGACGGTACACCTAGTGGGTTTAACACCATATCAACTGGAGTCCCATCATCTAAGTAAGGCATGTCTTCAACAGGCATAACTCTGGAGATAACACCTTTGTTTCCATGACGTCCGGCAAACTTATCACCAACTTGAAGCTTACGCTTAATGGCAACATAAACTTTAACCATCTTAACAACGCCTGGAGGTAACTCATCACCTTTATAAAGGTTTTCAATTTTATCTTCAAAAACCATTTTAATTGCATCAAGTTTGTTTCTTGCACTATCAACAATATAAACAACTTGCTGCTCAACTTCAGAAGCAAGAGGCATGTAGCTTAAAAGACCAAACGGGATACTCTCAAGATCTTCACCAGAAATTGTATCACCTTCGTTTAATAAAACTTTTGATCCATCTTCATTTAAAAGTTCACCAATTGTTTTCTTACCGATTAGTAACGTTTTAAGCTTATCTAAAGCCGCATTTCTAATTACGTTTTGCTCAATCTCATGATCTTTCTCAAGCTTGATTTTCTTATCGTTTAAAATCGAAAGAAGTCTTTCACTTTGATTAGAGGCATCTCTTGAATAAACCTGAGCATCAATAACTGTCCCTTGAACACCTGATGGTACTCTTAGTGAACTGTCTCTAACGTCTCCAGCTTTTTCACCGAAAATTGCTCTAAGTAGTTTTTCCTCAGGAGAAAGCTGTGTTTCACCTTTTGGAGTCACTTTACCAACAAGAATATCACCAGTTGTAACCTCAGCACCAATTCTGATGATACCTGAAGAATCTAGCTCTGATAGAGCCTCTTCACCAACGTTTGCAATATCTCTTGTGATCTCTTCTTTTCCAAGTTTTGTGTCTCTTGCAACACACTCAAACTCTTCAACGTGTACAGATGTGTAAACGTCATCTTTAATTAATCTTTCTGAAATAAGGATTGAATCCTCATAGTTATAACCCATCCACGGAGTGAATGCGATTAAGATATTTTGACCTAAAGCTAACTCACCAAGCTCTGTAGAAGGACCATCTGCGATCACATCTCCTCTTTTAACTCTATCACCAAGGTTAACAATTGGTTTTTGGTTAAATGAAGTGTTTTGGTTTGTTCTTTGGTACTTAGTTAAGTTGTAGATATCGATGTTTGCACCAAGCTCACCAGCTCTTGCAAATCGTCTCACAACAACTCTAGAAGCATCAACTTCTTCAACAATACCATCGTTTGTTGCAACGATTGAAGTACCTGAGTCTTTAGCCACTAGTCTTTCAACTCCAGTACCTACTAAAGGAGCTCTAGATCTCATTAATGGAACAGCCTGACGTTGCATGTTTGATCCCATTAGGGCTCTGTTGGCATCATCATGCTCTAAGAACGGAATAAGTGATGCTGCAATAGAAACCAACTGACTTGGTGAAACGTCCATAAGAGACACCTCATCTTTATCAACGATCTCATACTCACCATCATGTCTTACGTTAATTTTTTCTTTAACAATTTCATCAACGCTTTTTTCACTTCTATCAACCTGAGCAATTTTCTGTCCTGATTCCTGAAGCGCTGAAAGGTATTTAATTTCTGGAGAGATCTTACCCTCTTCAACTTCTCTATATGGAGTTTCAATAAAACCATGCTTATTGATCCTTGCATATGTTGCAAGAGAGGCGATCAAACCAATGTTTGGTCCCTCTGGAGTTTCAATTGGGCAAATACGACCATAATGTGTCGCATGTACGTCACGAACCTCAAAACCAGCTCTATCTCTAGTTAAACCACCGGGGCCTAATGCAGAAAGTCTTCTTTTGTGCGTAATTTCAGAAAGTGGATTTGTTTGGTCCATAAACTGAGACAACTGACTCGCACCAAAAAATTCTTTAACAACAGCATTCACAGGCTTAGCGTTAACTAAATCGTGAGGCATCATTGTTTCTAAGTCTTGAAGACTCATTCTTTCTTTAATCGAGCGCTCCATTCTAACAAGACCAACTCTGTATTGGTTCTCTAAAAGCTCACCAACTGAACGAACACGTCTGTTACCAAGGTGATCAATATCATCAACTTTACCTTGACCATTTTTAAGACCAATTAAAGTCTTAACAACTGCCATGATTCCATCTTCTGTTAAAGTTTGAAGCTCTAAAGGCTTGTCATCAAAATCAAATCCAAATCTATGGTTGATTTTTAAACGTCCAACTTCACTTAAATCATACGTTTCAGCATCAAAGAACAAGCGGTTAAAGAAAGCACCTGCAGCTTCTGCTGTTGGCGGCTCCCCTGGACGTAATCTTTTATAAATCTCAATAAGGGCTTCTTCTTTAGTCGAAACCTTATCCACTAAAAGTGTGTTTCTTAAGTATGGTCCAACAGAAAGCCCATCAAAGAAAATTACTGAAAACTCTGAAACACCAACTGTTTTAGCTTGCTCTAAAACCTCTGTAGTTGTTTCCGAGTTTGTATCAGCCAAAACTTCACCCGTCGTTAAATCAACGATCGGCTTAGCCAATGTTTTTCCAACCATGTCTTCAGCTGTAACTTCAATTCTTTCTAAATTAATCGCCTGCATTTTTTTAACTAATGCACGTGTAATACGACGACCAGATTTAACTATAACCTCGCCAGTCTTAGGATCTTTAATATCAGAAATTGCTCTCTGACCTGATAATTTTTCAATTGAAATATATCTAAAGTATTTTCCATCTTCGAAAACAACTTTATCTAAATCATAGAAGAAGTGTAGTAACTCTTCATCACTATAACCTAAAGCCTTCAGTAAAATCGTAACAGGGAATTTTCTTCTTCTATCGATTCTGCAATAAAGCAAATCTTTTTGATCAAATTCGAAGTCCAACCAAGAACCTCTGTAAGGGATAACTCTTGCACTGTACAAGAATTTACCAGTTGTACTCCCTTTACCATTATCATGGTCAAAGAAAACACCTGGTGAACGATGCAACTGACTCACAACAACTCTTTCTGTTCCATTTACGATAAATGAACCATTTGTTGTCATAAGTGGGATTTCACCCAAGTATACTTCTTGCTCTTTTACATCTCTGATCGAGCGAGCTTCAGTAACTTCATCAACTTCAAAAACTATTAAACGTAAAGTCACTTTTAATGGAGAGGCAAACGTCATTCCTCTTTGTCTACATTCATCAACATCATACTTAGGCGGCTCAAGAGTATAGTTAACAAACTCTAAGCTAGACGTTTTATTGAAATCAGAAATTGGGAATACAGACTGGAATACAGACTGAAGACCGAACTCATCTCTTCTTTCAGGATCAACATCTTTTTGAAGGAACTCTTCATATGATTGTTTTTGTAGTAAAATTAGATTTGGAATGTCGATTACGACACTGTTTTTAGAGAAACTTTTTCTCAATCTGAGGTTAGAAGCTGTGACTGCATTCTTAGCCATATTTTATCTCCGTCTTTTTAGATTTACGGCTTAAATCAGGCATGGAAAGCCACACCATCTTTAAACCAAAACAACCAGAGCTCTTAAGAACTCTGGTTAAAATTAAATTACCACTTTTTTTAGTGGAATTATTTAACTTCTACAGTTGCACCAGCTTTTTCTAGTGCTTCTTTAATCTTCGCAGACTCTTCTTTGTCTACTGCTTCTTTTACAGCTTTTGGAGCTGCTTCAACTAGATCTTTCGCTTCTTTAAGACCTAATCCAGTAAGAGCTCTTACTTCTTTAATTACACCAATTTTACTTGAACCAGCGCTTACAAGAATAACATCAAACTCAGTCTTCTCTTCAGCAGCAGCAGCTCCACCGCCAGCAGCAGCAACAGCAACAGGAGCAGCAGCAGAAACGCCCCACTTCTCTTCAAGCATTGTAATTAGTTCAGCAACCTCTAAAACAGGTAGCGTAGATAGTTCATCAACAATTTTATTTAAATCAGCCATTTTTTTATTTCCTTAATATATTTTTATAACTTTTAAATTTTTAATTTCTTTTTTCTTTTATTTTTCAGTGTAAGCCTTAAGTACTGTTACCATTCCTTGCGGGACCGCATTAAGAACACGAACAAGTTGGCTAGCAGGAGCTTGTAAAGTCCCCAATAGCATTGCTCTAAGTTCATCTTTGCCCGGAAGAGTTGATAGAAACTTGATTTTATTTTCATCAAGCTCGTCTCCGCCCATAACACCTGTCTTAATCTTTAACTGTTCCATGTCTTTTGCAAGAGCAGTTATAGTTTTAGCTGGTGCTGGAGCCTCTTCGTAGGCAAACACAAAGGCATTAGTTCCAACAAGTTTACTTGCAAGAATTCCACTTTCAGTCTCATGATCAGCCAAAGCTCTAATAGCAAGCGTATTACGCACTACTTTAAGCTCAGCCCCCACTTCTGTAAGTTGTTTTCTTAACGTTGTAACTTGCTCAACCGATAGACCTTTGAAGTCCACAAGGAAAGCCGCCTTAGATCGTCCAATTTTATCAGACAGATCTTGTATCATTTCAGCTTTTCTTTCGCGTGTTAGCAATTCACTACCTCCTTTCATATATTTTCTCTAACCAGGCAAGAAGGTTTTTTCCTTTACCTCACATGGCTAAGTCTTCTGACTTATTTAAACCCCGCATACTTTGTAAAACGGAGCACCAATGCATCTCTGGCCAGTTAGAGAATTAAAAATTTAATCAACAACAGATTTAGCGTCACTCACATCAACTTTAACCCCAGGGCCCATAGTTGAAGACATCGCTATACCTGATAAATAAACACCTTTACTTGATGCAGGCTTAGCCTTCATCACTGTAGATAAAAACGCACCAAAGTTCTGCTTAAGCTTTTCTGCACCCATAGATTTTCTACCTACAGAAGCGTGAAGAATACCATTCTTCTCAACTCTAAAACTTAGTTTACCTTTTTTCTCAGACTCAATAGCAGCACCAATATTTAAAGTAACAGTTCCAACTTTAGGATTTGGCATTAGACCACGAGGACCTAGAACCTTTGCCACTTTTGAAACAGTAACCATCATATCAGGAGTTGCTAAAACTTTATCAAACTCAAGCCATCCACCTTTGATCTTTTCAACAAGATCATCAGCTCCAACAAAGTCAGCTCCAGCAGCTTTTGCCTCTTCTTCCTTAGGACCTTTTGCAAAAGCAAGAACTCTTACTTCTTTTCCAAGACCATTAGGAAGAGCAACAGCTCCTCTAACTTGTTGATCAGATTGCTTAGGGTCAACACCTAAACGAATTGAGAAATCAATAGATTCATCAAATTTTGCACTCTTTCCAGATAGAACAAGGTCAAAAGCTTCATCTAAAGAGTATTTTTTCTCTCTGTCGATTTTAGCCGTAAGCTCTTTCATTTTTTTAGATAATTTAGCCATCTTACGCCTCCACTTCTAGACCCATAGAATTTGCTGTACCAGCTACTTGAGCTACTGCAGATTCTAGAGTTGTACAGTTCAAATCAGGAAGTTTAACTTTAGCTATCTCTTCAAGCTGAGCTTTAGTTACTTTTCCTACCTTATCTTTTTGCGGCATTTTAGATCCACTCTTCAGATTTACGGCCTTCTTTAATAGAACTGACGTCGGTGGACTCTTTACGATAAACGTAAAAGATCTGTCCGCATACACAGTGATAATAACTGGAGCGATTGTATCACCCATTTTTTGAGTTTTTGCATTAAACTGTTTGCAAAAATCCATGATATTAACACCATGTTGTCCGAGCGCCGGTCCAACGGGTGGCGATGGATTCGCCTTCCCTGCCGGTATCTGTAGCTTAATCATGCCTGCTACTTTCTTTGCCATTTCCCACTCCTCAACATAAAGTTGTTAGGTGTTCTCAAGTAATTTGAGAACAAAAATAATTTAATTAACCTCTTTCAACTTGGACAAAGTCCAACTCGACAGGCGTTGGACGACCCAAGATCATCACTGACACCTTAACTTTGCCTTTTTCCTCATTAATCTCTTCAACTGTTCCGTTGAAGTTATTAAAAGGCCCGTCTACAACCGTCACAGACTCACCAACGTTAAAATTAGCTTTAGCCATAGGCTTGATCGCACCTGACTCCATATCTGTAATACGAGTCACCTGCTCCTCAGGAACAGCCATTGGCTTTGTATTGTTAGAACTTCCAACAAATCCTGTTACTTTTGAGCTATCACGCACTAAATGCCAAGTTTCATCAGTTAAGACCATTTGAACAAAAATATAGCCCGGAAAAAATTTCTTAGCTCTACTTTGCTTTTTACCCTTAATAAGCTGAACCACGTTCTCTACAGGAACAAGAATCTCTCCAAAAAGCTCTTCCATTCCTTTAGTCGCAACACGCTCTTCAATAGCTGTTTTAGCAATATTCTCACAGCTTGTTTGAACGTTAACAATGTACCATTTTTTATCCATGCTCACTGCCCCTTACATTCCCAAGATGAGTTTTAAAGTTTTACCAGCTCCAAGGTCGAAACCTGCAATGATAATCCCTGATATAATCAACATAATTGTCACAGCTACAGTCATACCCTTAACGTCTCTAAATGTTGGCCAGACCACTTTCGAAGTCTCTGTGATCACTTCATCTGCAAAAGCTCTATTCTTTGCACTTAGCTGTAGCCAAGCAAACATTCCAAGCCCACATAACAGAGGGAACCCATGTCGTATTACCGGTTGAGCCTTCAAATTTGCCATAACAGCAAAACTATCAGATGCGGTCTCAAATAAGACACCAACAGTCCAAAACACAAGGGCTGCACCCAATAAAAACGTAAACGTCATAATTTTATTCGTCGTTGCTTTATCCAATTTTCACTCCAGAGCTTTCAAAGCTTTTATGTCTCACAGAAAACCCATGCCTTGTCACGCGATTTTTTTAGAATCACCCACAAAAAGCCTAATTTTCAATACATACCGCTAATAATCAAAAAACCAGCACTATGTGCTGGCTAAAGTGGCAGGGCAGGAGAGATTCGAACTCACAACCGGTGGATTTGGAATCCACTGCTCTACCAATTAGAGCTACTACCCTGTATAAATTTTATAATTTTTCAAAAAAAGAGCCAAAGAGCTATCTCTTTGGCCTTTGTTAACTAGTGCTTAATTATTGATATTACTCAACAATTTCAGTTACAACACCAGCTCCAACAGTTCTTCCACCCTCACGGATAGCGAAACGAAGCTCTTTCTCCATCGCGATTGGACAGATAAGTTCACAGTTCATTTCAACTCTGTCACCAGGCATAACCATTTCAGTTCCAGCGTTAAGAGTTACAACACCTGTAACGTCAGTAGTTCTGAAGTAAAACTGAGGACGGTAGTTAGTGAAGAATGGAGTGTGTCTTCCACCCTCTTCTTTAGAAAGAATGTAGGCTTCACATTTAAACTTTTTATGTGGAGTGATTGAACCAGGAACAGCAAGTACTTGTCCTCTTTCAACATCTTCTTTCTTCACACCTCTTAATAGGCAACCAGCGTTATCACCAGCATGACCTTCATCAAGAAGCTTTCTGAACATTTCAATACCAGTAACTGTAGTCTTAGTTGTTTCTTTAACACCTACGATTTCAATTTCTTGTCCAACTTTTACAACACCACGCTCAATACGTCCTGTTACAACTGTACCACGACCAGAGATAGAGAAAACATCCTCAATCGGCATTAGGAATGGTAAATCAACTGCTCTTTCTGGAGCTGGAACATATCTATCAACTTCAGCCATAAGCTTAAGGATAGCGTCTTTTCCGATTTCTGGGTCACGACCTTCAACAGCAGCAAGTGCAGAACCAGCAACTATTGGAATTTCGTCTCCAGGGAACTCATACTTAGAAAGAAGTTCTCTGATCTCAAGTTCAACTAGCTCTAAAAGCTCAGCATCATCAACTTGATCAACTTTGTTTAAGAAAACAACGATTGAAGGAACACCAACCTGTCTAGCAAGTAGAATGTGCTCTCTAGTTTGTGGCATAGGACCATCTGCAGCGTTAACAACAAGAATAGCTCCATCCATCTGTGCAGCACCTGTGATCATGTTCTTTACATAATCGGCGTGACCCGGGCAATCAACGTGAGCGTAGTGACGATTCTCTGTCTCATACTCAACGTG
>JBOEFV010000013.1:0-261 GCA_050633065.1 Bdellovibrionales bacterium | reverse complement strand
CCACGTGACCAATTGTTCCAATGTTTACATGCGGCTTATTACGCTCGAATTTTTCCTTAGCCATTCTATTCCTCCTAAATGACAAAATATACGCCTATGGCGTTTTATATTTAAAAACCAACAAAAAAAAACTGCCACCAAAAAGGAGGCTTGTCACACATTTTTAAGCTCTTTTACTCGCTTAGCGTAAAAACTAAAACAAAGTACCAGAAAATGGAGCCCATAGAGAGAATTGAACCCTCGACCTCACCCTTACCAAGG
>JBOEFV010000012.1:0-17705 GCA_050633065.1 Bdellovibrionales bacterium | reverse complement strand
GTACCGAAGTGAACTCTTAGTAAATCTTTTTATGTATGCAACAGGGCTTCGTGTTAGCGAAGCCTCTAATATTAAAGTCAGTGATCTTAATTTAAAAAAGTCACAACTAAAGGTATTAAGAAAAGGAAACAAAGACTCTATTGTTGCCATTCCAAAAGCCATCACCAAACAAATTAAGCCACTACTTCCTAAAGCTGATTATATCTACGGAGAAAAACCTCTAAATACACGCTCTGTGTACTCATGGGTTGTTAGAAGAAGTCTATTATCTGTAGGAAAAAGAATTAGCCCTCATAGCCTCAGGCACAGCTTTGCCACTCATATGCTTAGATCTGGAAGTGACTTAAGAGTTCTTCAAGAGTTATTAGGGCATCAAAATATTTCAACAACAGAGAAATATACACATTTAGAGCTCTCAGATCTAAGTGAAGCCCTTGATACCCACCACCCCCTAAGTAAATAAGCCTTTCTTATGTGAAAAATAAAAAGCTTTAAATTGCTTAACCCCCCTCTTATCCACATACTATATATAGGTTGAGGTGTTCTTTCTTTACTTCACCCTAAACAAAAAACACTCTCAACCCCAAATACCAGAAACCAAAAGGGGTCAGCATGAGAAACTTAATTATACTTTTACCATCAGTTTTATTAACTATATCGTGTAGTGATAAATCTGCTTTTGAAGGTGTGCTAGGCCCACTTACACCGGGAGACCAATCTGTAGAGCAAGAAAGTGTCCCTGATACTTCTTCTATTACAGACTTTGTATTTCAAAAAAATATACCCCTTACAGCCAATTACTTTCAGAATATGAAAAGCTTTGATGTCGACCAAGATGATGATTTAGATGTTATTCTTACTGAGACAAACGCAAAGAAAATTACTTTCCTAGAGAATGACGGCGAAGGAGACTTTACAGTAGGAATCTCCCTCCCCGCTACAGGGAGGGTTTATTCAAACATCATTGCCGATGACATTAATAACGATGGGCATTTTGACATTACTGTCTCATCTTCCGTGGGCTTTATTAATATCTGGCTAAATGATGGCTCAAACGAATTCCCTAACCGGATAGACATTCCCACTACTATTAATGGAAGCGCTGTGCAGTTTATAAGTTCTGGAGACATTAATAATGATGGTAATATTGATATTGCCATTGCAAACACAACGGACTCAACAGCAGGCTCCCTTGTGATTCTTATGAATGACGGCACACCAATGCCGTCTTTTACTCAAACTAAGCTAATTTCCGGGCTCGCTCCTTATGGAGTCGTCATCTTTGATCTAAACCACGATGGTTTTGATGACATAGCTTTTACAAGTAGAACTGATGGATTAGTTCGTATTTATAAAAGCGAGTCTGGGAATTTAGTTTTTCATTCAAGTCTTACAGGAAGCATTGACCCCAATGATTCTCTTCTAACTGATATTGTTTCAGGGGATTTTAATAAGGATGGCAGTATCGATCTAGCCTGGGGATCCGAGTGTAGGCTTGGTAAAGAATATTGTCATAAGTCCGTTTATAATCAGCATATTTACACAAGCTTTAATAGCAACTCTACTTTTTCTACACCAGCTGCTCACCTCACTAAGGCTTATGGAGATGTAAGAATGCTTGATACCTATGATATGAATAATGATGGCTTACTAGATTTAATCAGTATTGATGACATGAACACCAACCCATTTTCAGCAAATGGAGAGTTTGCATCCCTATCTTTTCTTATTAATAGTGATAGTGGCTTCTCAGGTGTTCAAAATAAAATGCTTGCTCCTGAATATGATCCTGTTGGAGGCATCACAGCCCCTGGCTCTTCATACTCTAACAGCTTTGCACTAGGTGACTTTAACAATGACGGCCTTACTGACTTTATAGCTGACGCCAAGTTAAACGGAAGCTCTCTATCCTCCGGCGTGAGAGTCTACTTTGGGCGCAGGCTCTAGCTTAAAATACTTAAACCGTCGACAATACACGGCACCCAGCTGAAAAAACTTCAACCCTTATAATGAAAGCTTAATATTTAAGCTTTTTTGTTGTATGCTCGCCAAGTTTGAATTTTGAAAAAAATAACAAGGAGTCATTCAACATGAACAACGTAAACAAAACTATACTGTTTTCTTCAGTAGCTATTCTTATCTCGGGCTGTGGACTTGCAAGGGACAATAACCTTCCTGAAACAAGTGAGCCTATCGAAGTTCAGGCTGCTGAAACAGCTGCTACACTAACGAGCCTAACTAAAACCAATTCTGCAGACACATGTCCTGAGCTTGCTGAGTACTATGTATGTGGTGAGCAGGTTGAGGACGAAGATGTGGTCTCTGTAGAGGTAGAAATCCAAGAAGACCGTAATGAAAATTTATTTTTCGTAGACAACGGAATCGATCCAGAAAACTCTGATTTAGAGAACCTAGTTTCTGAAATCATATATGACAATGGAGACGGCCTTTCATTAGACGGGTCTGTACAAGACCGTTCGTTTTCAACAAGACGAGATGGCGACGTTGTATTAGGTTATTCTGCTAGCTGTGGCGCAGATTCTGTTACTACTCATATTACAACAGACAGCTCTGCTTTAAAAACAACTTATACAAAAGTTGATGAAGAGAGTATTGAAGTAAAATCGTATTCTTTAGATGAAGAAGGTCAAGTGGCTGAATCAGTTCTAAACTGTATAAAAGCTGAAAAGCCAGCATCTAGCCTTCTAAGTAGATTAAAATTTTGGTAAATAAATAGCTATTAAATTTAAAACAGTTCAAGATCCAAGTTTGTCCAAAAACTTGGATCTTTTACTTTAAAGCAGGTTATTAAGCCTGCATTGTATCCAGCATCAACATCCCTATCACCATCACCGATCATAATTGAATTTTTCAAATCAATATTAAAATCTCTCTCTGCCTCTAATAGTAACTCAGGGCCAGGTTTACGCCTTGGATGTTTGTGAATATATGGACTGATATAGTACTTATAAATCCGAAGCCCTTTTAAAGAAAAATCATCTGTAATCTTTTGATGAATCTCCTCAAGTTCTTTATACGTGATCAACTCTCTAGATAAGCCCGACTGGTTTGTTACAATAAAAATCTTATACCCAAGATCTTGTATTTCTTTTAATTTTTCAAAGACATTTGGAAGGTAGTTGATGTCCTCAACTTTACTCATATAAGGAATGTTTGTAATGATCGTATCATCACGGTCTAAAAAGAGTGCTCTTGCTTTTGTATTTATCTTGGCCACTTAATATCTTCCTTACTATTAGCGTACGTCTTCAAAAAGTGAGCTGCAAGCCCAACTTCTCTATTAATTTGCGCCTCTGACACTTCAGACAATTGGCTGTGATAACTTAATGGCGTCTGTACAAATTCTAAAAATTCACTTTGTGAAGGAAGTACTCCTTCTATATATAAATAGCGAACAACAAAATGTGTAAAAAACCTTCTATAGCTTGAAACTGTTGGAAGCACTTTTAGTGCACCACCAAAGTGATTAAAAAGCTCCTCATGACCTGTTTCTGAAGACAAAATTACCTTAATCATTGAGAACAAGGTTTCCATTGAGCTGTAATTAGACCTGATTTTAATAAAGTCATTTAACAAGCTGGCTTCTTTAAGAGTGATCAGCCCACCATCATCATGTTGTTTAGAACCTGACCGGCTGGTTTCAAATTTGATTAAGTGTGGGGGTTGCAATACCCCCCCTGAAAACCTTTTTTTACTCTTCTTAGCCCCCCTTACAAAAAAGTGTAAGAGCCCCTGCTCCTTAGACAGAGCATGCACAATTAAATCAGTCTCTGAATAAGACAAAGTTCTAAGAATAAAGGCTTCGCCCTGAAGGTTTTGCATAACATAATGATATACCCCAAAAAGGGCTTAATCATGCTGTTTGATGACAATTAACGGCTTACTTTACAACTTAAGTAAGCTCTATAGAGCTTAAGTGCGACATATTGATCATATGACATTGGTTATGTGAGCATGCATATTGCTTATCACTAGATACTAACATTTAACATAAAGATTAAATATGAAATTTTTATTATTAACTATTATGACCTTGGGGAGCTTGTCAGCTTTTGCAGAAGGTTCAGATTACATATCACCTGTAACTGGTAACACTTATAAAAATGTATCTGTTATTGTTTCTAAGGCTAACTCCTTCGGTTTAGGGGATGAGGTAGGGTCTGATACAGAAACTGAAAAATGCAACGAAGCCGTGAGCCAAATGGTTCAAAGTATTCAAATTCAAGGCGGCATTGTATTAGAGGCCTCTTGCGGGCTGTTTGACGGCTTAGCTGGTCGGAAGATGGTAATAGTTACTACCAAGTAAACATACAAACTTCACTCAACTAACCCTTATTAAAAACCCAAGATTCATCGTCTCCATTAAGCCCTCCTGAGCGAAGGCTTTTTTTATTTTAGTTACAAGTGCTGATTCCTCTGCTCATCATCAACACGGCTTTCAATACCGCCTGAAAGACTTCTTCGATAAGCAAGCTCTTTAATATCGTAATTAAATTCACTACCGTTTAAAGCTGGCTTTTGCCACTCAGGCCCCATTCTAATTGCATCTACAGGACAAGCTTCTTCACAAAACCCACAATACACACATCTTAAAATATCTATCTCATACTGAATTGGGTATTTTTCTACACTTGGGTCATCACTCTCATCAGCTTTAATGGTGATACAATCAGCTGGACAGTTTGTTGCACAAAGCATACAAGCCGTACACCTTAAAGATCCGTCTTTTTTTACGGTTAAAACATGGCTTCCTTTAAACCTATCACTGTACTCATATTTTTCTTCTGGATAGTTTAAAGTCTGCATCTTTTTCTTATTTAAAAGATTTCTCTTCATTTTTCTAAAGGTTAAGCGAAGACCTTTTATAATTCCTGGCAGATACCACTTTCTATTTAAATTGGCTCTTTTAACTTTTATCGCCATATTATAGCTCCACCTTATTTAAAAACTCATTACGCTTTTTTTGAGTCGCTTTTTCATATTCACTAATCACACTAATCTCTTCACCTTTTAAAAGACCCACAAAGTCCTCTAAAGACACAGCTTCTGTAACAAGAGACACAGCTTTTTGAATGCTTTTTTCTTCGTTATTAAAATTTGTATATGTTCCAAATTTTTCAACAAATGATTTCATAGGAATACAAAGCATCTGCTCAGACTTTATGTCTTCTTCATCAAAGCTGCCCACTGTCAGTATAATGACGTTTTTAAAACTTTTAATTTCTGCAAGCATTCCGTTAAAGTCTGAATATAAAGATTTGTTTTCAGGAAGAGCCACTATAACAAGTTCGTTCTTTGACACTTTATCAAAGCTTGAATCTATCGGGAAATTAGCTTTAAACCCTTTAGTGTTTGGGTTTTTATCTTTTCTTTTTAGAATTTTATCTAAAGGGACATCTTCTCCATCAAAGTTCTTCCAGTGGTGCACTAATTTCTCAGGAAAACCTTCTCTGAGCGCTTGATACTCTTCGTTTGTATGCTGAGCTGTAAGGATTAATGACACAGATCCTTTGGCATTTTCAATCATTTCCAAAGAAGCTTTAATCGCGTCTGAGAGTTCTACTGATTGCAGAGCTTTATTAGAGTTAAGCCTTTTACTTGATAACAAACGTTCTTTTACATTTGTGTGTTTATAAACATCTCTTCCTTCATCACACATCCAGTATTGATCTTCTGTATTTGGCTTAAGCCTGAACACACCCTCTTTATTATGATAAACATGAACTGAACAACCTGTTGAACACCCCGGACAGGTTGTTTCAGTATTTTGTAAGTACCAAACCCTTTGTTGAAATCTAAAATCTTTTGAAGTTAAAGCTCCTACAGGACAGATATCAACAGTGTTTAACGCATAATCATTATCTAGTGGATTGTCTTTAACCGTACCTATTTCTGAACGGTCCCCTCTGTTAAAAATGCCAAGCTCATTTGTTTTTGTGATTTCTTCTGTAAACCTCACACAGCGAGAGCATAAAATACAACGTTCAGCATCTAAAACCACTTTAGGCCCTAGATCTATAACTTTTCTTTTTTTAACTTTATGCTCTGACATACTAGAGTCATAAGATCCGTACTTCATATATTGCTCTTGAAGGCCACACTCACCCGCTTGATCACAAATAGGACAGTCTAAAGGATGATTGATTAAATGAAATTCAAGCCCCCACCTTACAGCCTCTTCAACCTGTGGTGACTTATTAGAGATCACCATCCCCTCTTGAACCTTTGTGTTACATGCAATCTGAAGCTTTGGGTTTCCTTCAATCTCAACAACACAAAGTCTACATACACCTGCGATACTTAGCTCTGGGTGCCAGCAGTAATGAGCAATGTCTTGCTTAATTTGACCGTAAGCCTCAATTATTGACGTTCCTTCTGTAACTTCAACTTCTTGTCCATTGATTCTACATTTAACTTTAGATTCTGGCGCCATGATTTACCATTTGTCCTTTTACTTTTTCAAAATCCAATACTTTAGATTTTCCCTCTCTAATAAAATACTCAAACTCATCTTTAAATTTTGAAATAAAGCTTATTGCTGGAAAGGCTGCCGCATCTGATAAGGCACAAATAGTCCGTCCCTTCATTTGTTCAGCAATCTTTAAAATCAAATCAACATCTGACATTTTCCCTTGCCCACTAGCTATCCTAGAAACAGTTTTTTCAAGCCAGCCTGTCCCCTCTCTACAAGGAGTGCACTGCCCACAAGACTCATGATGGTAAAAGTGCATGATCACACCAAGTAGATCCACCATACAGTTTGAATCATCAATGACAATAACAGCGCCTGAACCAAGCATTGAGCCTTTTTCTGATAAAGACTCATAGTCCATGTTTGCACCTGAACACTCTTCAGATGTCAGAACAGGAGCTGAAGACCCTCCAGGAATCACGGCTTTAAGCTTTCTTCCTGGCTTAAGACCTCCGGCAAGATCTATTAAGTCCCTTAATCTATAGCCTAAAGGAACTTCGTAGTTACCAGGCTTTAAAACATTTCCACTTACTGAAAAAAGCTTTGTTCCTGTAGATTTTTCTGTTCCATACTTTTTATATTCAGCACTTCCGTTTTTAACAATAGGAACTACAGCCGCAAGTGTTTCAACATTGTTTATAATCGTTGGTTTTCCTAAGTAGCCTTGAACCGCAGGAAAAGGAGGCTTTAACTTTGGTTGCCCTTTTTTGCCTTCAAGACTTGAAATCATTCCTGTCTCTTCACCGCAAATGTACGCCCCTGCTCCAATGTAAACATCCATATCATGGGTAAAACCCGATCCAAGAATATTTTTACCTAAGATTTTTTTCTTATAAGCTTCTTTAATGGCCTCTTTAAGAGTTCTAGCACAGTCTGTGTACTCTCCTCTTATATAAATATAAGACTTTTTAGAACCCACTGCATAAGCTGAAATAATCATTCCCTCAATTAATTGATGAGGAGCTCTCTCCATCATCATACGGTCTTTAAAGGTTCCCGGCTCTCCTTCATCAGCATTGCAAAGAAGATATCTCTCTTCTCCATTATCAGGAAGAAACGACCACTTAACCCCTGTTGGAAACCCTGCCCCACCTCTTCCTCGAAGTCCTGAATCTTTAACTTCTTTTATAATGTCAGCCGGCTTCATTTCAAAAGCTTTCTTTAAAGTTTCATACCCTCCATAAGATACATAGCCCTCATACGTTTTAAAATTATCATCTTCATAATGCTCTGTTAAAACTTTAACTTCCATTTAAAGCTCCACTCTTTCTAAAATTTCAATCGCTGATTCTTTTGTGAGGTCTTCATGATACTTGTCATTAACCTGCATCATAGGCGCTTTGTCACAAGCTCCTAAGCATTCAACTTGGCTCACACTTACTTTCCCGCACGAAGAAACCTCTTCTAAGCCCACATTATATTTTTCACATATGTGTCTTGTTAATTCTCTGCCACCATTCATTGAACAGCTTATGTTGGTACACACCTGAACATGAAGTTTTCCAACAGGCTTTTGGTTAAACATTGTGTAGAAGTTTCTCACCTCTAAGATGTCGCTTGAAGGAATTTCCATTTCTTTTGAAAGCTCCTCAACCAAGTCTTCTGATATCCACCCTCTATCTTTTTGAACTATATATAAAGCCGGTAGTACTGCAGATCTTCTGCTTTCAAATCTTTTAAGCTCTTTTTGAACAGCCTGTTTTTCATCTTGAGAAAGTTTATTGTTATAAGCCTCACTCATCTATCTAACTCCCCTGCAATTACATTCATACTTCCAAGTATTGCCACAACGTCTGCTACCTGCACACCTGTGATCTGTTCAGGAAATGACTGGTAAATTGAAAAACATGGGGGCCTGACTTTAAGTCTATAAGGCTTACCGCTTCCATCAGAAACCAGGTAAAACCCAAGCTCCCCATTTGCCCCTTCAACAGCTGAATAAACCTCACCTTTAGGGGGCTTTAAACCATTGATCACTAACATAAAGTGATTCATTAGCCCTTCAATATTTCCATAAACATCTTTTTTCTCAGGCAGAACAATACTTTTATCTCTAATGGTATAGTCCCCTTCTGGAATATTTCTAGCCACCTGTCTTATGATTTTTAAAGACTGCCTCATCTCTTCAACTCTAACTAAATAGCGATCATATAAATCCCCTGTAGTTCCTACAGGTATATCAAAGTCTAATTGATCATAAATATAATAAGGCTGAGTTTTTCGAAGGTCATGCTCAACACCTGTAGCTCTTAACAGTGGGCCTGTATATCCCCACTCCATTGCACTCTCTTTAGAGATCGAAGCTATTCCTGAAGTTCTAGAAATAAAAATTTTATTTCCCGTTAAAAGGTCATCTAACTCTTTAACGCCTTCTTCAATTTGATCACAAACTTTTAAAACTTCTTTATACCAACCAGCAGGGGGTTCTTGTGCCATTCCACCTACTCTTGTTAATGCAACAGTTAACCTTGCTCCACACAGTTTCTCAAAAAGATTATAAACAAGCTCTCTATAAGAAAATAAGTGGAAAAACCCTGTTAGTGCACCAATGTCTACAGAGGCCGCCCCTATGCAAACTATATGATCTATAATTCTTGAAAGCTCAGACAACATCACTCTTAAAGCTTGTGCTTTAGGAGGTATTTCAACATCAAGCAATTTCTCCACAGCCTTACAGTAAGCAACATTGTTAATTGGCGCTGAACAATAGTTAAGTCTATCCGTATAAGGGATCACTTGGTTGTACGCATGAGTTTCTGCCATTTTTTCAAAACATCTGTGAAGGTAGCCAATTTCAACATTAGCTCTGTTTACTTTTTCCCCATCAAGCTCAGCCATAATCCTTAATGTCCCGTGAGTTGCCGGGTGTGAAGGCCCTATATTAAGAGGAACCATTCTGCCCTTTCCAACAGGCTCTCCATCAGGAAATGAAATAGGTAATGATTGAGAAAGGTGTTGTTGATAATCAGCAGGATAATCCTTTCTTAAAGGGTGCCCCTTAAACTCGTGATGAGTCAAAAGTCTTTCTAAATGCGGATGGCCTTCAAATTTAATTCCAAACATGTCCCAGGCTTCACGCTCAAACCAGTTGGCATTTTTCCACACTGGCGCTAAGGATTCTACAGCCTCACCTTCTGCAACCTGAATTTTCACTCGAAGACGCTCTTTTTTCACAAGGGAGAAGAAGTGATAAACAACCTCAAACCTTTTTACTCTTTGTGGGTAATCCACTCCGCAAATATCTAATAAAAATTCATAGCCTTCTGTTTTTAACTTTAAAGCGTAGGCTTTAATGTCTGAAGGAAGAATAACAACCACTCTATCACCAAAGCTTTCTGATACACTATAGCTCTGCATCTTGAGTCCCCTTAATGTCCTCGCCTTGCTTTGCAGTCTTTAAAAAATCGGGCCTTTTCCAATTCTGCTTCCATGGTCTTGGATGGTGGTCTGTTATCATCTTTTGCAAAGTCATCACGCCATCTAAAACAGCTTCTGGAGTTGGGGGACAACCCGGAACATAAACATCCACGGGAATGACCTTATGTATTCCTTGAAGCACATGGTATGATCTATAAAACCCACCGGAGCTAGCACAAGCCCCCATAGCCATAACATATTTGGGCTCTAACATTTGCTCATAAATCTTCACAAGAACTGGTGCCATTTTTTCAGTGATCGTTCCTGCAACCAAAAGTAAATCAGCCTGCCTAGGAGAAAACCTCACAACCTCAGCTCCGTATCTTGCTAAATCATATTTAGGACCCATTACAGACATCAGCTCAATACCACAACATGCTGTTCCATATGGCAGCGGCCATAAAGAGTTCTTTCTTCCCCAAGCCACAAAATCATCAAATTTTGTGGTCAAAGCAAACTGTGCCGACTCTTGCTCTAACTGTTTGTTCCCACTCATAAAATCCCTTTTCAGATAAACAAAATCATATAGCTAAACTATCATTAGACAGATTACTTTTCTAGGGAAGGGCTTATTTGAAAATAGTTCCTTTTAAGTTTCTCAAGCCCTCCGCTTAAAAGTTTTGCCAATGAGTTTGCCTTTAAAGTTACAACAGCCAACAAACTATTTAGCGCTCATTCCTCAACCTTAGTCTGTGTGAGAAAGCTTTATACTGAGATACTCAACACCCATAAGCCTCCCCTAAGGGCCCCTCCTGTATTAGCCCGCGCTATAGTTTAAACAAATAGCAAAGTTTGCTCAGGCTATACGTAAGGAAAATAATAGAAGTCTCCGTTATTTCCTTTCAAAAAAAGAAGATTTATGTTTACGTCTGTTTAAAAAAACAGCATGGAAAAATTAATCAAACACCCCTTCTTTTTTTATATCAAAAAGTTCAAGACTGAGTTTAGTCTTGGCTGCCTTGCGCTTTTAATAACAGACGCTGCAGACATCCTCTCACCCTATATAATGGGAAAGCTTCTTGATAAGTTCCAAGAACAGCAAAGCCTTGAAGGGACAAAGCTTCTTTTCATTGCTCTTATTGCCGCAAGTCTTTCAACAGCTATTTTTCGCTATGCGTGGAGAGTTCTTTTTGCCAAATTTCATCATGGAGCTGCATTAGATCTTAGGTTAAAAACCTACCGTGCTTTTTTTAAAAAAGACCTCATTGATTTTTCAAAGCAGTCCACCGGAGACAAAATGTCTCTTTTCACCAAAGATATTGAAAATTTTAGAATGGGACTTGGGCCAGGCCTCTTAATTCTAATGGACGCCGTTTTATATCTTATTTTTATACCACTCACTATGTGGCAACTTAACCCACAATGGACAATAGCCCTTGTTCTTATTGCACCCATCATACCTGTGATAATTGCACTAATGGAAAAGCGCTTAAATCACCTTTTTGACAATCAGCAAAAAGAACTAAGTACTTTATCCGCTTTTACCCAAGAAAGCTTAGAGGGGATTAAAGTTATCAAATCTTTTCGAATGGAAAAGTTCAGAAGTCACTTATATGATTTAGAGAATAAAAAATTATTTAAAACATCTACAAAACTTGATTTTCTACATTCCTCGTTCTCTCCTGTTTTGGAATTCTTTGTTTCTGTAAGTTGCTCCGCCCTCCTCCTGTCTGTCGCGCTATACTCTGATCTTGGAACTTTAAAAATTGGAACTCTTTTTGCTTTTTATCAGTATATGCAAAGAATGACCTGGCCTTTAACAGCCCTAGGACTCAGTTACATGATGATCACTGAAGCAAAGTCGTCATTTAAACGCTTAAAACTAGTCCTTGAAGAGTCTCCACAAGAAGAACAGACAGAGACTTCCTCTACTGGCTTAAGCAACGTCAATTTTTCTTACCCAGAAAGCCCTGCCTTTTTTCAAAACTTAGATCTACCCCTTAAGAGTGGACAGTCCTACCTCATTACAGGGCGGACTAAATCTGGGAAAACAACTTTACTTAACCTTCTCTCAGGCCTTTTAATCCCTTCAAAAGGAAAGAGCACCCCTCCTGAGAGCTTTGTGGGAAACCCTCAAGTTCCATTTCTTTTTATGGACAGTATTGATAACAACATATCAAATACCCCGCCAAGCAAAGAAGAGCTCAAAGGCATTTCGTTTTTACCTGAATATGAAAACCTAGCAGATAAGGGCGACACACTTGTTGGGGAAAAGGGAACAAGCCTTTCTGGAGGACAAAAACAAAGACTCTCTCTTCTTAGAGCACTCAAGTCAGATGCGAAAATTCTTTTCTTAGACGAGCCCTTAAGTGCAGTTGATGAAACTACTAAAAAAGAAATTTCTCAAACGCTAAAGGATGAAGTTAGAAATGGACGAAGCTTAGTGATCGCAACTTCAAACCCCGAACACTACACATGGCTTGAAAACTCAATTCTTGTTTCAGAAGAGCAAGACACCCGCTATGTAGAAGTGTTTAAAACAGCTGAGGCTTTAAATCTTCCAAAGTTTAAAAGCCTACTGCGCGTCAAAAAGGAGGGTTTAAATGAAGACAGAAATTGATAACGAAAAGCTCTCTTTCAAAACTCTTTTAAAATTCATATTTAAGTATATTGATAACAAATCTATATGGGCTTTCATTTTTGTGCTCGCTCTTGTTTACGTAACCCTTGGAAGGTCTCTACCTATTTTATTTGGACGCTCTATTGATCTAGGTATTCTCCCTGAGAACCTAAGCGTGTTCAAAAAATACTGTCTTCTTTTTCTAACAGCAGGACTCTTTCGAGCCATAACAGGGTTTGCTCTTTATTATGGAATTAAGAAAGAGAGCAACCGCATAGCGTACAACGTGAGAAAGCATATATTTGAACATGTTTTAGCTTTAGGAATTCATTTTTTTGACAAAAACCCTTCTGGAAAAATACTTACTCGAGTAGCTAATGACACAAGAAGCTTTAAAACTCTCTTAGGTGACGGCGTCATTGGGATCCTCTTAAGTATTTTAGAACTTGCATCTATTTTAATAGCGCTTTTGACAGAGTCTCCACTCCTATCCATTATTATTTTTATCAGTTTCCCGCTCTCTGTTTATATCGGACTCCGCTTAGCTAAAGTAATCCAAAAAGAGTTTTTCCAAATGAAAAATACTCTTTCATCCCTTAACACTTATCTAGCCGACACTTTAAATGGATTTTATGTAATAAAAACCTATAAATCATTTGAATCTAAGGATTCACACTTCACAAAAGTTGCCACAGACTATTACAACCGCCAAATTAAAGTATCAAAAATATATGCCCTGTTGTGGCCTCAACTTGATCTTTTTCAACTCCTATCTTCTGTGCTTTGCTTTGCAACAGGAACCTTACTAATTCAAAAAGGCATGATGAATATAGGCTCTTTAGTAGCTTTCACCCTTTTAATACAAGGCTTTTTCCATCCGCTAAGATATATCCTTGAAAGCATCAACCAAGTACAAAACGGACTTACCAGCGGAAAAAGAATTGAGAGTGTTATCGAAGAACCTATCGAGCTTGAACCTACGTCAAACAATGCCGTTATCCCAACATCTCCAAGTATAATCATTCAAAATTTAGATTTCTCCTATGAACCGGGAAAACCTATTTTTCAAAACTATAATCTCAAAATATTGCCTGGGGTAACAACTGCCCTTACAGGAAGGACTGGAAGCGGAAAAACAACTCTAGTCTCCTTAATGCAGAGGCTCTACACGCCCGACTCTGGTAAAATCTTAATTAACGACATAGATATTATGGACTTCTCAAGCGATGCTTTAAGAAAAGACCTTTGTGTTGTAAGGCAAGAGGACTTTATTTTCTCAGGTTCTTTAGCTGAAAACATTGCACTCAGCCCTCCTGAGGAGATCAACTACACAAAAATACAAGAAGCCCTTGAATTTTCAGGGATCACAAAACCATACTCTTTTAAAGTAGACAGCTCTGGCGGAAATCTAAGCCCTGGAGAGAGACAACTTTTGAGCTTTGCGCGTATACACTATTTATCACCAAAAGTTTTAATTTTTGACGAAGCCACCTCTTTTATTGATGAAGAAACAGAGGCACTAATACAAGAAAAATCAAAAAAGCTTTTTCAAGATAAAACCGTCATTATTATCGCTCATAAAAAGACCACTATTGAAATGTGCGAGCACCTTGTCGCACTTTAAAACTTTTTAAACAATTTTTTTAAAAGCTCTTCTTTTTTAGATTTGTTTCCTGATTTAAGCTTCTTAAGCCCCTTAGCAATTTCTTTATCCAAGACCTTACTCAAATCAACCGCCTTTAGATTTGTTACGTCAACATCATCTAAATACGGTCCCAGCTTTTCTAAAGCCTTTCCATCAAGTTTACTAAGTTGCTTTTTAGCAAACTCACCTACAGCATCTGTAAGATTTGCCTTCACTGCTCTTACAATAATATCTCCCAAATTACTTCTGATACTTATTTTAGGAGATGTGATGTCTCCAGAGGCCTTGAGTCGAAATGTCAGGTCTTCCTTACTAAGCTTTATCTGATTAAGCAGTTTTAAAACATTCTTGTCTTTAGAAAACACCTCATAATTAGGACTTTTCATTGTCTGCTTCAGCTCTAGTTCAATATCATCTCCCTGAAGACTTGCTGTAAAATCAGTTTGAGAGTTAGCCTTTAAAATATTAATCCACTCATCAGACCCCTTAAATAAACTAGCTCCTTTTACCACATAATCAGAAACATTAACCTTAACCACTTCTTTGCGCTTTTCCGGATCAATATGGTTGATATTGGCTTTAATTTTAAAAAGTCCAATATCTTGCTTTGGAACACTCCCTTCAATATTAATCCTCATCTCTTTTTGTGTTATTTGTGGAGCATCTGAAAAATCTGTAATTCGGCCAGTTATATCCCCAAAATCCTGCCCTTTGTGCGCTTTAGATACAATATTAATAACCTTAAGCCAGTACTTCGGAGGAAGAGCCTCTTTATAAAAAATAACATCTTTACCAATCTTAGAATAAGCCTCTTCTTTTTTCTTTTCTAAGTTAACCTGACTCACCTCAGCTTCTGAATCAGCTGCTGCTTTAGGACTTGGTTTTTTTGATTGATCTAAATCGATATATTTACCATGACTTCCTAGAGCGTCATTTTTAAGGCTATTTGTGGCTCTTCCAATTTGCTCTAGCTGCACAGAAAAATACTCTGACAAAACATTCTCCGTCATCTTTTCTGGAGAGACCTGAGAAGGTGACAGTGAACCTTGAACCCCGTCAACATCCGCTAAAAATTTAGACGGTGCTGATTTTAGCTGCCTTTTAATCTCGTCACTTTCTCTCTCTATTTCTTTAAGATCACTCTTAATTTTCTTGCGCTCTTTCTTCAGCCTTTTAGTAAGAGCAACAGCAGTTGAAACTGACGCCAAAGACTCTGAGCTTGACCCTGACTTAAACCTAAAGCTCTTAACTTCTTTTAAGAGAGATTTTATTTTATCAGATTCAATATACTCCTCAACAGCTTTTAGCTTTGCCTTTACTCCGTTAACTTTTGCATCAACTTCAGAGGACAGCTTTAGCCCCTCTAGCTCTTTTTTATACTTTTCTTCAATATCACGATGCTTATCAGAACTAAGTAGCCCAACAACATCGGAGAATGCTGTTTTTTTAAATTTGTCTTTTAAAACATCTTGAACCTTATTCTGGCCTGGATCCTTTAACACTAAGACTCTTTTCTCCTTAGGGAGAACTCTTCCTGGAGAGGCTCTATCTGTATGAATCTCAATACCAATTACATTTGTCAGGTCTGATATGAACGAGCCCTGTATAAGGGGACCATATTCAAAATTTGACAGGATATTTCCTATCTCTAAGAGATTTTCCTCTGGCTTGTCTGGGTTTGTTACTTGAATTCTAGTAACTTTAACTGAAGGCTTAAAAAGATTGATATCTACAGAGTCTATATTTACTTCCGCTCCAATAGCTTCAAAAGCAGACTTTTCAATAGCCCTCTTAATGTGAAACTCTGCAAAAAAGTAACCATACAAAGCTATAAGAAGCCCTACTACACCAACGAGAATAAAAGCCTCGGTTCTTAAGTACTTCTTAAAGGGACTTATATTTTTCATAAAACCCCACTATTTTAAAGAGAAACGATGATTTCAAGACATAATAAAACTTCGTCTTCATGATTCTATCAACAACAACCTCTCGATACTTTTGAAGCCCTTTTTTAACTAAGAAATACAGTGGAACAGCCAGGAGTATAGCTACAATTAACCCTCCTAAAACGACAGTATTGTAAAACCTTGTGCTAGATAACAACGCACTCTTCTGAGCCCAGATAAAGGCCTCACGAAGCCCTTCTTGATACAACACAGCTTCCCCAACAGAACTGAAAGCACCTGCTAGAGGCAATGACAATATTGAGAATATTAGCCATGAAAATAAGAAAGCACCAAATTGCACCCTAAAGAACAAAGCAATTAATATCAGCAAAACTCCTTGTAAGCTTAAAGCCGGAGATACCGCCGAAAAAAAACCTAGCACTGTGGCTAGGGCAATTTTCTTATCGCTGCTTTCAGCATGAAGCAGTTTTAATAATGTAATGATTTGCTGGATTATAAAGAGCATAGCCTCTTATAAAACTAATCTCTAATTTTTTCAAACGTAAGTAGCGTCTTCTTTGCTCCTTTAAGCTCACGAGACCATTTTCTTGTCTCTTTCTTATAGACTTCTTTCTTATCCATCCATTTACCACGCTCTTCTAAAGCACCGCCCTCACGATCCCCAATATCTTCTATAACAGCAGCAACTTCTCTCTTCTTCTCTCTCCAAACACCCACTTCTGACTCAGCTTTTTGTATTTCCACATTATATGATGCAATAAGCTCTTTTCTTTTGTCTGTGTTTTTTCTTATGTTTTGCACTAACTGTTCAAGCTTTCTTATAGCCTCTTCTTCTTTTAGAATATTTGACTCTTCAGCTGCAATAAACTCATTATACTTGCCCATAACCTGCCCATAGACCATGGCATTTGTTTCTGCTCTTTTAGTGTCCCTTAGCGCCTGTTTTTTAAGTTTTCTGAGTTCATTTACCACACGAGTTGCTTCGTTAAAGTTTTTAACTGAAATGTTTAAATTGTCCTTAAACTGCTTGAAGTTACTTTCAGCATTTTGAACATTTTCAGCCAAAAGGCTCATTTTTCTATCAATATCAACTTGTGAATAAGCTGTGTTTGATAAACATAATGCCAGTAATATCGTTATTAATTTTCCCATACCTTAACCTCTTTTATCTTTTTGGACATAAGTTCTTTAAATCTGATTTAAAGTTACCTATTTCATCCTGCCAAAATTCACCTTTAAATTTCCATCCATAGTCTTTCTTTGATCTAGTCTCAGCAGGTCTTCTACTATCAGGCGCTTCATTTACCTTACCACCTGCAACTCTATATCTAATATTTTTTCCTGAGTTTGCAAAAATCTCATATCTTAAAAGATCATTGTTTCTTAATACAGTCTCAAGCCTTGCATCCACGTTACCCATACTTTCTTGAAGAGTATTCTCTGCTTCAACCAAGTAATCATCTCTCATTTTTTCAGCACGTTTTACCGCATCACCGTTAGCTTTTTTATATGAAATGATACCTTTATCAAAAAGCTTAATTCTATAGTTTAATGAATAACCTTCATCAAAAACAGACTTTCTTTTTTTCTTTAAAGCTTTTGCAACTTCTATTTCGTTATTCTTTAAAGCTTTTCCTTCTTTAATCCTTAGCTCTTTAGACTCTTCAGTTAGTTCATTAATTT
>JBOEFV010000011.1:0-38971 GCA_050633065.1 Bdellovibrionales bacterium | reverse complement strand
GGTAATCTTTTCCTGTTCCCGCAGGTCCTACCTTATCATAGCGTGATTGAAACCATGCAACATCCATGTTTACACTGTCTGTATGAACGATAGGTGCAATTGCATCAAAGAACGCAAGCTGGTCTTCGCCCGTTAGTGTCATGATACTCTGTGCCAATGGGTCAGAGGTGAGGGGGCCTGTCGCTATAATCACATGTTTCCATTCTTCAGGTGGTAATCCATTGATCTCCTCACGCTTGATTGTGATGCGTGGATGGTTCTCTAACGCTTTTGTTACGCCATCTGAAAATATATCTCGATCAACGGCAAGGGCACCCCCTGCCGGAACAGCAGCTTTGCCACCTTCAAGCATGATAAGAGAGTTTAATTTACGCATTTCCTCATGGATAAGGCCGACGGCATTATGTTCGGCATCATCGGAACGAAAAGAGTTTGAGCATACAAGCTCTGCTAATTTGTTTGTTTTGTGTGCAGGGGTGTTTTCTTTAGGGTCTCTTCTCATCTCATAAAGGTGTACTTTTACCCCGGCTTCAGCCAGTTGAAAGGCGCACTCACTGCCTGCTAATCCGCCACCTATGATATGCACAGTCTTTTCCATATTAACTCCTTGGGGTACACTACAGGTCTGATGAAAAAAAAAGCTAAAAGAGATTCTTCACTAGAAACTGCACTTGATGTCCTACAAAGTGTCTTTCAAAAGAGCAAGGGTTCATTCGCGGATGAGTACCAGAGGCTTAAACTTGAAAGAAACTGGGTTGAAATTGTGGGCTCAGACCTGGCGCCAGAGACTTTTCCAAGAAAGCTTTACAAAACTACTCTTTATATTGCGGCTAAATCATCAGAAGCACAGTACCACTGTAGATTTTCACAAGATATTATTAAAGAGCGCATTAATAGATTTCTAGGTTCAAAGGTTATTGAGCATCTAAATTTCAGTCATAAACCAAAAGAGAAAAAAGGTTATGATCCTAAGGGTAAAAAATTTATTGATGGTATGAGGTAGCGGTCCTGGCTACCTTTTCTCTTCAGCTTTTTCAATAGACTTTCTGCCCATTGATTTTAAGTAGCTTGAAGTACTTTCGCTTCCACCGAGGAACCCACTTACTTTATTATAAAGGCTTGGATCTGAAATAAGTTTTCCTAAAGTTCCATGGCCGCCATCAATTTTTGTCAAAATAGAATCTAAGCGTTTAAGAGACTTTTGAGTGTGGTTTCCTGAATTTACAGAGGCTACGGTTTTGCGAAGTTCTTTTAAAGTCACTTTTAGCTCTTTAGAGTTTCCTCTTAAGCCGTCTTCTGAGTTTAAGAAGGTGATGAGCTCTTCAAGTTTAGTGGCGATCCCTGAAAGGTTTGGGATGCCGTCAATTTTTTCCTGAACAGCTGCAAAAATATCATCTGAAGGCTTTGCTGTAAGTTCACTGCCTGGAGTGATCGGAGTGCTTTTAGGGTCTCCTCCTGAAATAAAAACAAAGCGGTCTCCTAAAGCTCCTTGAGTTTTTAGCTGAGCTTCTGAGTCAGTCTTAATAAAAGGGAGGTATGAGTTTTTAATAGTGTAATCAACTCTTAGTGCTTTTCTTTTTTCATCATACTCAATAGCTTTTACGTTTCCGATTGTGATTCCTGAAAAAGAGACTGTGCTCCCAAACATAAGCCCTTGAGTGTCATTAAAGTAGGAGTGAACACGACTTCTTCCTGAGAAAATATTTTCATCGCTACTTAAAAAGTAGAAAATCATTCCAAAAAGTAAAATGCCTACACTTACAAAGATACCTGTTTGTACGTAGTTAGATTTTTGTGCCATTAGTCTGTATCTCCTGTCATAAATTTGATGATGGGATGGTTTTGATCTTTTAATTCTTCTGCTGTCGCTTCAGCTTCAATTTTTTTATTTCTTAGTAATACGATACGGTCACAGACTTTAAGGGCTGAAGGCATATCGTGGGTTACAAAAATAGAAGTGTAACCTAACTTTTTAAGTTTAATAATAGTGTCCTGAATGACAATAGTGTTTTTTGGATCAAGCCCTGCTGTGGGTTCATCAAATAAAACAACTTCAGGCTCAAGCATTAAAGAACGGGCTAAACCGACTCTTTTTTGCATTCCACCTGAAAGCTCTGCTGGAAAAAGTCCTTCAGCATGTGGCAGGTCTAAATCTGAAAGAATTTTTTGAATTCTTTTTTTGATCTCATCTTCACTAAACTTTGAATGTCTTCTAAGTGGAAATGCTAAGTTCTCATAAACAGAGAGGGAATCAAAAAGAGCGCCGTTTTGAAAAACATAAGCGATCTCTTTTCGAATGTTAAACCACTCAGTCTCACTTAAATCAGCTAAGGTTTGGTCTTTGTAAATAATCTCACCACTATCGGGAGTTTCTAGCCCGATTAAAGCTCTTAAAACAACAGACTTTCCAGTTCCAGAGCCACCAAGTAAACCAAGGCACTCACCCTTTTCTAATTTAAAGGATGTTCCTTGGTGAATTGATTTGTCACCAAAGCTTTTATGGAAATCTTTAACCTCTAGAATTGGCGCCATGCTTCAAACATCCAGTACAATTTAGTTACAAAATAATCAGAAATAAAAATTAAAACAGAGCCTGCAACAACAGCAAGAGTGGTGGCTTTTCCTACACCCTTTGTTCCCTCTCTAACATGAAAGCCGTAGTAGCATGCAGGGATACAAACACAGATTGCAAAGATATAGGCTTTAAAAAAACCTGAGGTGAACTCTCTAAGTGCAACAGTTGTCACAACTTTTTGGTAAAAGAACAAAGGATCTAAGCCAAGTTCAAAATAACCAACTGCAGCTGAGGCGGTAAGTGCTAAAAAGCTTGTGATTAAAGTTAAAATGGGAAAAGAGACTAGGCATGCAATAAGCCTTGGAGATACAATTTCTTCAATAGGGGAGCAGCCAAGTGCTTTTAAGGCGTCAATTTGTTGAGTCACCTTCATTGAGCCAACCTCAGAGGCTATACCTGCTCCAACACGAGCAGCGCACATTAAAGCTGTGAACACAGGGCTTAACTCCATAAAGATGGCCAGGGACATTACTTTAGGAACGTAAGGCTTTCCTCCAAATTTTTCTAAACCCAGTCCAAATTGTAGGGTCATCACAAAGCCTGAGCTTAAAGCAGTAATTGCAATTAGTGGAATGGAGTTTATTCCAACTTCTTTAATTTGCTCTAAGACTAGGTGAGAAGGGACTTTCCCTTGAATTATTTTTTTTAAAGATTCTTTAAAAAGATAAGAGCACTCGCCTAAGACGTCAAAAAAAGAAGTAAGTTTTTTGATTGGACCCTTTAACACAAGACCTCTTTTAGCGTTGAACTTTAAATGAGTGTAAAAACTGGTCAAATACAGTTTCAGTTTTGGCAAAGTTCTTAGACACGCCAGAATGTGACATTAAAAATAAGCATCCGTATTTTTTAAACACTACTAAATCAAAAGCTGTTGGTATTCCTTCAATCTCAGTTTTGATTCTTTGTCTGAGTGCTTTTCTTGAGTTGTATTTAAATGTAGAGATTGCTGAAGTTTTTGCAGGATAGAACTCACTGGCAATATTTTGCAAGAAGAGTCCTGCGTTTTGTGATCCAGAACTGCACTCTGATTTGTAAGAAATAATAGAGCCTGTAGATTTGTTGATCCATGCTCGGTCAGCACTAAACTCATTAGTTGGTGTGAAGTGAAGGGTTGGCTCATTATATTGCACGTTCTTATACTGCTCTATTTTTTTAGAGCCGACAGGAAGTTGTATGCATGCTGAGCACAAAAAAGCTGCAGGTAGAATTTTTAAAAATTTAAGCATAGTGATGAAACTTTAGCTTTAAGAAAGGCGGTTGGCTAGGGAAAACAAAGGTTTGGTGTGTGCATAAAGTTTGTAAATAGGGCCTTAAACGAAAAAAGCCAGCTAAGAAGCTGGCTTTAGTTTCTGTTTTCTAAAAAACTGCTTATTTTACAGTGTTTTTGAAGTCAGAACCTGCTCTGAATTTAGGAACCCAAGCAGCTGGAATTTTGATCGCAGCGCCAGTTTGTGGGTTTCTTCCCATTCTAGCTTTTCTTTTAGTTCTAGTGAAAGTACCAAAACCAACTAATTTGATATCAGTAGATTTTTTAACATTCTTTTGAACAGTTCCTACGAAGCAATCTAAGAATCTCTCAGTTTCAGCTTTAGTAGTGTTTAGCTCAGTAGCCATTTTCTCGATTAGTTGTGCTTTGTTTAAGCTTCCCATTGTATCCCCCTTAGTGGTTATGGTTTAGGTTGTTAACACCTACAATTGGAAGCTGGAAAAGGTTTTCGGTCAACCCCTAAAAATAAAAAAATATTTTTTTATTTTTTCTTGCCTAGAAATTACTTGCGTATTAGTTGCTGGGTGCCTAAATCTACACCGTTAAAATTAATATTTGCACGCATGCTGGGAGCATGTTTGTTGCCGTATTCTTTTGGAACAGTAATCATTAACCAGCCTCTTTGTGTTTGAGAATAGATGGTTAAATCTTCTTGTGAGCAGTCAATTTGTCCACCAAGAACCATTCTTCTAACTGGAAAGCCTTGCCCTGTATATGCCCATCCATCACCGGTTGCATCGATTGCGATGGTGGCGGTGCTTGTGTAACCTTTAAAAAAATCTACAGTGATTCCCATTGGTTGTTGGTTCCACCAGTTGCAACTTGCTGTTCCATCATAGCGCTCATATTGGTAATAAGTTGCGCTACCGTTAGTGTATGTAATCCAGCCATTATAAGATTTGCAATCAGTTTGGGATTCAATCAAACTTTTATAGCTTTCTTTATTTTTTACATTTTTCATATAGCCATAAAACATATGTTCCTGACCTACTATGTCAGAACAATGGTTTGAAACATAATTAGGATCTTGTGGATCAAATGTGCCAAAAGGAGTTACATTATCTGGTGTTGTTGGAAGAGTTGTGACGTCTTGCCCGCTTGAATAAGAACTGTTGTTACAAGCTGTAACAAACATACTTAATGATATTAATAATAGTGGTATAAAATGTTTCATAACATCCCCTTTTTCCCTACTGATAGCTATTCACAATTCATGCCACACTTAAATGCCGTATAGAGGCTCTAGAAGCGTTCTGGTTGACAGACTTGGGGGGGTTGGTAGTTCAATTTGTATATGACTGATCAAATCTTTTACACAGAAGGGGCTGGAAACAATTTCTTCTTTACTATATCTGAAGACTTAACCTTTAAAGACTTATTAAATAAGTCTAAGGAAAAGGGTGTTACACCTGACGGATTTATTGTCTCAAAACGAGTCAATGAAACTCAGCTTACATTTGATTTCTATAATAATGACGGCAGTAATGTTGATTTCTGCGGCAATGCTTTAAGGGCTGTAGGTGTTTGTTATCATCAAATTTCAGGGATTAAAGATTTTAAATTACAGACTAATGTCGGGAATTTAAAAATTGGCATTAAAGGCGAGTCTTTGGTCGAGGCTGAAATGCCAAAACCTGAAGTAAAAGCTGCTGTAAAAATAGATCAGCATGAGATTCCGCATATTCTATCAGGAGTTCCCCACTTAGTTTTTGATCAAAGTCTTTTTGGAATAGATGACTCTGATGATATGCGAGGCTTTTGTGGGAGGGTTCGAGAAATGTCTTTAGGTGGAATAGAGACATACAATTTAACCTTTTATAAAAAAGGAACGGATCCTATTAAATGCGTTACTTTTGAGCGCGGGGTGGAAGACTTCACATTAGCTTGTGGTTCTGGTGCTTTATCTGTGGCTACTGTTCTTGGTGGAGATAAAGTAAGTTTAGAAATGCCGGGTGGAGTTTTAGAAATTTCAAAAAGAAATAACGAGATCTTTATGTTGGGGTCTGCTAACGTTATAGAAGTGTACTAGATTGAATATATTGACGGATAAGAAGGCTTTTAGATGAGACAGGAAATTGAGTTAAAAATTATTGAGAAAAAAGTAGAAGCTACAGATGCTGTAACTTTAAAGCTAGAGGTGCTTGCAGGAGAGGCTGAAAAGTTTAAAGCAAAAGCTGGGCAGTTTATTGGTGTTACAGCTGATATAAACGGTGAAGAGGTTCATAGAAGTTATTCATTATCATCAGGTCCAATGGATAAAGACTTGGAGATTTCTATTAAGAAAGTTGAAGGCGGTAAGATGTCGACTTACTTAGTAGAAACAGTTGCGGTAGGTGACACATTAAAGGTTGTTCCGCCAACAGGTCACTTTTATAAAGAATCAGAAAACAAAAGACACCATGTGATGTTTGCGGCCGGAAGTGGTGTCACTCCAATGCTTTCAATTATAAAACATCTAAAAGAAACTAAACCAAAAGAGCAGATGTCTCTTTTTTATTGGAACCAAACTACAAAAAGCACAATGTTTCTAGATGACCTTTTAGAGTTTAACAAAAGTCCTCTTTTTAATTTATTCTTAGCATTTACAAAAGAAAAACCTGAACTTGAAGAAGTTGAGTTTTTTACAAGGTGTGATCAGGCAGTTATGAAAGACTGTTTTTATAAATGGTCAATTTCAATTGATATGCCTGTATTTTACTTGTGTGGACCAGAAGAGTTTATGTCTACAGTAGAGTTCTTTTTAGGAACAAAGGGGTTTGATCCTTCGCAAATTAGAAAAGAAAGTTTTAATACGGCGGGTGCAGAGGTTGTCGCATTACCAACAGAGAAAGCAGACGGTCCTATATATATAGGGGATATGTCTGCAAAGAGTGATGCTGGTGGTGTTTGTGAAGCTCTTTTAGATGGTGATACAATTAGTGTTGAGCCTAATGAGGATGAGACCATACTCGAAGCGTTTTTAAGATCAGGGGAATCTCCCCCATATTCTTGTATGGAGGGCACATGTGTTGCTTGTCAGTGCAAAGTTGTTGAAGGGCTTGTTAGTATGCCTCAAGGGTCATTTATTTCAGATGAAGATATTGCTGATGGCTTGGTTTTGTCGTGCCAGGCTCAGATTAAATCTAAAAAAGTAAAGGTGGACTTTGATGACTTCTAAAACCAAGTACCATTACCTTGTAAAGGCATTGTCTTTTTTTAAAGTTCCTTTGCTGTTTTCAACATCTCCATCAGTAGTTGAATTTTCAGATACTGTATCAACAGTTTATCTGCCACTGAAAAGAAAGAATAAAAACCATGTGGGCTCGATGTATTTTGGTGCATTGGCAATGGGTGCAGAGCTTTCGGTGGCATTGATGGCTATTAAAGGAACTCAAGAATCAAAACATAAAGTTAGCTTTATCTTTAAAGACTTTACGGCTCAGTTTTTAAAACGTGCGGATAAAGGTGTTTATTTTACATGCGAAGAAGCTGATGAGGCGATGAAGTTAGTAAAGCTTGCTGAAGAGTCTTCTGAAAGGGTTGAAAAAACTCTAAATGGGTATGCTTATATAGATGTTAAGACAAAAGAGCCCATTTTTACATACACTTTAACTCTATCGCTTAAAAAACATTAGGGGAAAAGATGGCTACAGTTGATATCACAGATGAGAGCTTTAAGACGGTTTATAAAGAAAACGATATAGTGGTTTTAGATTTTTGGGCTGCATGGTGTGGGCCCTGTCAAAATTTTGGACCTGTTTTCGAGTCTGTATCAGAATCTTATCCAGATATAGTTTTTGGGAAAGTAGACACTGAAAACACAGAAAAACTTCCTGCTTATTTTGGAATTAGAAGTATTCCCACGGTGATAATTATTAGAGAAGAGCTTGAGGTTTATAGAGGTTCAGGAATGAGCGCACAAGATCTTAAGAAGCTTATTGATGAAGTTAAAGCTGCTGACATGGATGAAGTCCGCAAGAAAATAGATTCAGAGTAACAAGGGGTGAATCCAGTACTAGAGCTTCGTAAACTTGCAGATAGAGAGCGTGCTCTTAAATATAAGCTTTTCTTAAAAAGCATTATAAGAAAATGCCAAGAGTGATGCTTAAGTATGCTATTGAAAAGTTTCCAGAAGTAAAAAGACAAAAGTACTTAAAAGGCCTTATTTAGGCAGGTACAACCAAAGTCTAGAGTGAAGATGTAAGGTAGGGCTCTGGAGTGGTACCCTATGTTCTATGGCAAGACGAAAAAAGAAAGAAGAGCCTGTTCAGGCCTCAAAACTTACATGGTTTTATTATCTCTTATTGGCGATAGGGCTTTTTCAGGTCTACTCTTCAAGTGCAATATACGCGGCTGAAAAGTTTGGAGGCTCGTACTTTTTTGCCAAAAAACAGTTTCTTTTTGTTATTTTGGCAGGAATCTGGTTTTTTCTTTCAGGAAAAATCTCGTCAAAAAAATATTTACTACTAGGAGGAGCTCTTTTTGTAGGAGCTTTACTCACTCTGATTGCAACAAATATTCCCGGCATTGGAGTCACTATTGGAGGAGCCACGCGTTGGATTAATCTTCCAGGGGGCTTTCGTTTAGAGCCTGGGGAATTTTATAAAGTGGGGTTTGGATTTTTTATTTTTTGGCTTTTATCATTTAAAGAAAAGTATGAAGAAATGAGTGTGTGGTGGCCCTTCTTTATTACTCTTTTTGTTTCAATTGGACTGTTCTTGAAACAGCCTGATTTTGGAAGTGTTTTCTTATTAACCTTAGGGACTTTAACTGTTCTTTTCTTGTGGATTAGAAGCTTAAAGCCTTTTTTAATTTTAGGGGTCATTGCCAGTGGGGGGCTTGCATTCTTTTTAATGCAAGAGTCGTATAGAATAGAGAGATTTTTAACCTTCTTAAACCCTTGGAAAGATCCTCAGGGAAAAGGTTTTCAGACAATTCAATCTTTTGTGGCTTTTAAAAAAGGTGGCTTCTTTGGTGAAGGAATTGGTATGAGTCAGTCAAAGTTCTTCTTTCTTCCGGAGGCTCACACAGATTTCACTCTAGCTGTTTTTGCTGAGGAGATGGGTTTTGTTGGTGTGTTTTTTCTTTTAGCTTTGTTTATGGGAATCACGTTTTCAATTTTAAAAATAGCAAGAAGCCAAGAGGGTGATTTTAAAAGCTTGATGTTAAGTTATTACCTTGGAGCGTTGTTTTTCTTTTGCTTTTTTATTAATGTCTGTGTGAATGTTGGACTTGTTCCAACAAAAGGACTGCCTCTTCCATTTCTAAGTTATGGGGGGAGCTCCCTGTTATCGATTACATTTTTACTAGGGTGGTTTAGGTCTTTAGAGAAAGAGGCTTAAGCACTGACATAAAGTCGAGTTTAGGTAGAGGTTTATCACTCAAAAAAGCATTTTTACCGATAAAGATGCGTGAGAAAGATATTTAAAAAGAGCCTGTTTATTGCTGTAGTGGTATTGATATCCTTTGATTTTGTTTGGTCTGCGCCAGATCCAAACTGGCCAATTAAACTTAGACCGGGAACTACGGAATCTGTTTCTGCTGTTAATGCATTGTCATATAGGTTTGCAGGGTACTGTGTTTCAGGTGGTGGTGATGTTTCAATAACTTTTGGTGGGTCAGTGTTTTTCGCTCCTTGCCATCCTGTTTTGGGTGTTTATAAATATGATGGTGATGTTTCAGCAGAAACGACAGTGAACCCTATTAGGCAATGCGTTGTTCAAGGTGCGTCTCCTAGCTTATGTGCAAAACCTGTAACAAACGAATTAGCTCCTCCGGGAATGACGTTTACTCCAGATCCACTAAGAAAGATCGCTCCTAACAATGAACATGATTATCGACTTAGGGGTGAGTGCGCTCCAGTGGGCGCAAGTATTGTGGTTGATATAGGTTTAGAAGCAAATGTTTTATCAGGAACTTGCCTTGCAAATAACAGTTTTAATTTAGCAGGGAATGTGTCTGCAGTTTTAGACGGATTGAGTGTGCCAGTTTTAGGACATATTGATGACGGCGGGCCTGTAACAACTATTTCCTCTACTGTAGTAAAGGGTGTGAGGGTTGAAATAAGCTCAGCTCCAGATATCGCGGCATCAAATCATTTGGCGTACAGTATTTCAGGAACATGTAGTGATGATGGACAAGATGTTTTGTTAAATATTGGGGGTTTTATTCCAAGCCCGCGTCCTGTTTGTTCAAGTAGCACTTGGTCTTTAACAGGTTTAGATGTTTCATCAGTTTCTGAAGGAGCTGTTGCAATTACAGCAGATCATATTGATGAATTTGGAAACTCTGCAGTGCAGTTTGTATCTAGTATTCAAAAAGATACTGTTTTACCAGATGTGACTTCATGGTCTTGGAGTCTTGCTCCGGTTTCAGGTTCAAGTTCAACGGATGAAACACCTACTGTCACAGTGGGGTCTGCAGAAGATACAGTCTCTGTACAGTTATATGATGACGCTTTATGCTTGTCTTCAAAAGGTGCTTCACAAACAATTATCACAGGAGCTGCGAGTTTTACAGACTTAGTTTACACCCCTGTAGTGGATGATGGTTTAAAAACTTTTTATGCGGTTGGTGTCGACCCTCTTGGAAACACAACTTCTTGCTTAGACATTTCTTTAAATTACTTTTTAGACAGTGTTGATCCAGATGTGATTTCAAACTTTATTTTTGACGATCTTTGGACAAACTCTTCGCTAAATGCCCCGCAGGTTCAGTGGGATGCTTTAACAGACCCTTTGCCTTCAAGTGGTCTTTCTGAAGTTGAAATTGGGTACACTGTTAACGCTCTTGGAGGGAGTGAAGTTTCTGCAGGCTATGTTCCTTTAACAGTTGGCGCAACAGCGCACACGTTTACTGCAGGAGGAGCTTTGGCTGAATGTGTTGATCACTATGCTTCTTTAAGGGTGAGGGATGATGCTGGAAATGAAACAACAGGTGTAACAGCAACTCCTTTTAGGTATGACGGTACAGCGCCTTCGTTTGTAGGCTTGCCTTATGTTTATGATTTTGCAAAAGCTGATAGAGCTGTGGGAATTAACTGGTCAGGGATTTCTTTAGCAGATTCATGTTCAGGTCTAGATGAAATTCAAGTTTCAATTGGTACAGGTTCAGGTTTAGAGGACGTGGTTTCTTACTCATCTTTACCTATAGATGTGAATGTGGACACAAGTTATAAAGTTATAGATGGAGTTGATGGTTTTTCAATAAACTTAAATATAGGAGAGCTTTACTATACAAATTTAAAATTTATTGATGTGGCTGGAAACGAAAGCACTCTTTCAGTGGGGCCATGGAGAATTCCTGTTTTTAAAGTGAGTACAACAGCTGAATCAACTTGCGGAATTGATACTGGTGAGTCAGTTAAGTGCTGGGGAAGGAATTACCAAGGAAGTATGGGGTATGGTGAAAATACAAGAACTTCTGCAGCTCCAGCAATGGTGGAAGGAATGGAATCAGGTTGGGAGATGGTTGGTTCTGGCGTGAGATACTCTTGCGCCCTTTCTAATGCCGGAAGTGTAAAGTGTTGGGGGCAAGGAGACTATGGTCAGCTTGGAGATGGAGATGTTGATTTAGATGGTGATGGAGTAACTGATGATAATTTTGTACCAAATGATGTTACGGGTTTAACTGCTGGAGTAAAGCAACTAGGTGTGGGTTATAGGCACGCATGTGCTGTTATGGATTCAGGTTCAGTTAAATGTTGGGGGCAAAATAACTATGGACAGTTAGGGGATGGTAACAATGTAAACTCTCCACTCCCTGTGGATGTTGTTGGAATTACAAATGCTGTTCAGGTTTCATCAGGTGCTTTTTACTCTTGTGCTTTACTAGATACAGCAGAGGTTAAATGTTGGGGTAGAGGTAACTACGGGCAAATGGGTAATGGTTTAACAGCAACTCAAGCCGTACCAGTATTGGTTTCAGGAATTGATAATGCTACGTATATTACAACAGGTTTGTATCATGCATGCGCAACACTTCTCGGTGGAGAGGTTAAGTGCTGGGGTAGAGGTACAAATGGAAGGCTTGGAAATGGTGGAACGGCTCGTGCTACAACTCCAGTTTTTGTAAGTGGTTTAACAGATATTATAGAAGTTGCCGCATATAGCGGGAGCACTTGTGCTATAAACTTTTTGGGTGGTGTAAAGTGTTGGGGTCAGAATGCGGATTATCAAGTTGGCGATGGAACCAATGTTGATAAAACAAGTCCTGTTGATGCGGTTGGTTTATCAAGTGGTAATTTAAGTATGTCAAAAGGGGACTGGGCTCTGCATACATGCACAATGACTACGGCAAGAACGCTTAAGTGCTGGGGGCGTAGTAATTACTACCAAACAGGAGCGAGTAATCTAACTGCAGATGTTCAGACTCCGGGAGATGTGCGCACTTTAACAAGAGATATTTTAAAAATTGATGCGGGTCAAAATTTTACATGTGCTTTAGAAGATGATGGCACAGGTTTAAGTGGTGGCTTAAGATGTTGGGGGGCTGGAAGTTATGGCCGCCAAGGAAATGGAAGCACTTCAAACTCTTATCCTTTATCACTAGTTCCAGGTATGGAGTCAGGGGTTAAAGATTTTTCAGTAGGTTACTATCATGCTTGCGCTTTAGTTGATGACGGTGCTGGAGCTGGTGGAGTGAAATGTTGGGGGAGAAACAATCAGGGGCAAGTTGGAAATGGTGATCTTGTTGATCAAACATCTCCTATAGATGTTGTGGGTTTAACATCTGGAATAGAATCTTTAAGCGTTCACCTCTACCACGGTTGTGCAGTTACAACAGGTGGTGCTCTTTACTGCTGGGGGGATAATGCCCAAGGCCAATTAGGAATTGGAAATAGAGTAGACAGTTTAACGCCTGTTCTTGTCACGGGTATGGGATCAGGAGTTGAATCTGTTTCAACGGGTAGATATCAAACTTGTGCTGTTATGATGTCAGGTGCTCTTTACTGCTGGGGTGATAATGCAAGAGGACAGATTGGGGACGGAACAACGACAGATAGGTTGTCTCCAGTTTTAATTACGGCATCTGGAATAGAAAGTGTTTCATCTGGTTATAGACACACATGTTCAGTGACAACTTTAGGGGAATTAAACTGTTGGGGTGAAAACCTTGCAGGTGAAGTTGGAGATGGAACTTTAACAAGAAGAACAAGTCCTGTTGTAGTTTCGGGAATGTCTTCAGGTGTAACGTCGGTGAGTGCAGGGTTTAGATACACATGCGCTAGTATGGATGATGGTGGAATGTTTTGCTGGGGAGATAGTGGAACTTACGGCCGCTTAGGTGATGGAACAACAACAGACAGCTTAGTGCCTAATGAAATTATCAATTACACAGGAGACGTTAGCCAAATTGCCACAGGTTTACTAACAAACGGTCAGACTTGTATGCTGCAAACAGATGGGGCTGCGTATTGTTGGGGTTATTATGGTGGTTATAATCATGGCTGGGGGTCTTACTGGACAACGGATACGGTAAACTACAAAGCCCCATTTAAAAGAGTGTCGACGTTTTTAGCAAACTAAGACTAGCAGTGCTCAAAACAGTACAAAGTCGTCCTAGAGCTTTTCATTCTTAATAAATCAGCTAGTATGTCTGAATGACATACTTAATAACAGGGGGTGGGTCTGGTGGACATATCTACCCAGCTCTAGCCGTTGCAGACGAGATACGTTTAAGAAAACCTGATGCCAGAATTGTTTTGGTTGGGGCAAGGCGTGGAATGGAGCGAAAGCTTTTTTCAAAAACTAATTATAAGTCATATTTTTTACCAGTAGGACAGTTGCACTCCTCTGTTGGCAGGCGCAAGCAATTGATCTCTTTACTTTTGATGCCTTTTTGTTTTCTTCAGTCCCTGTTTTTGCTGCTCCGCTATAGGCCTAAAGCTGTTTTAGGGGTTGGAGGGTATGCCTCAGGTCCTTTAGGGGTTATGGCATGCATGTTAAGAGTTCCAACATACATTTGGGAGGCGAATGCTACTCCAGGAATTACGAATAGAATTTTAGGAAGGTTTAACACTATCCCACTTCTGGTTTTTCCAGAGGCTGCGAAGTTCTTTAAGAAAAATGATCCTATAATGACAGGGCTTCCTGTTCGAGTAGAAATGGAAAAAGAGAGGTCTGCTAAAGGTGCTTTAGGTAAGAAGGGTGGGACTACGGTACTTTTTGTTGGCGGAAGCCAGGGAGCTAAGGTTTTTAATGAGACTGTTCCTAAGCTTATTGAGAAGTGTGGTGAAAAGCTTGAGGGGTTTCACTTTATTCATCAAACAGGGCTTAAGAACTATGAAGAAACTATAGGAAGATATCCTGTAAAACATAATGTTGAAGTTTTGCCGTACTTAGATCCTATTAAGGCTTACTATGAGGCTGCAGATTTGATTGTGTGTAGATCTGGGGCTTCTACAGTGGTTGAGCTGTCTGTAATGGGAAAACCGAGTATTTTAGTTCCGTTTCCAAAGTCAGCTGATGACCACCAAAGAACGAATGCGGAAAGCATGGTTAAAAAAGGTGCAGCTATGATGCTTGAAGAGGTGCAATTTAATGTAGAGACTTTATGCGAGGAGCTCTTATCAATAAAAGAAAACCCTGCTAAGCTCTCAAAAATAGGTGCTGCGTGCAAAGCCGCCTTTCCTCTAGGAGCTAGAGAAAAGATAGCAGACATCATGTTGCAAAAAGGCTGATAATTTTTTCCTAGGGAGTCGCATGTCTGAAAATAGAATCACACAATCTAAAGTTCACCTTATTGGTATTGGTGGAATAGGAATGTCAGGAATTGCTGAGATTCTTATTAACAGAGGAGCGAAAGTTTCTGGAAGTGACATCAAGTCTTCAGAGAGAACAAAATATTTAGAAGATAAGGGTGTGCGTATTTGTGTTGGCCATGATGCTGAAAACATCCAAGATGCTGATGTTGTTGTTTATTCAAGTGCAATTAAATCGGACAACCCAGAAATGCTATACGCAAGAACTAAGAACGTTCCAACTATCTCAAGAGCGGAGGCTTTGGCTGAACTTATGCGTTCTAAAAGAGGTGTTGCTATAGCGGGGACTCACGGAAAAACTACGACAACTAGTATGGTGGCTCAGATTTTTGAGTCGGCGTTAAAAAACCCGACAGTTGTTTCAGGGGGAATTGTTTTAAGGTTTGGTTCGAATGCTAAGCTTGGAACGGGAGAGTGGTTTATTGCTGAAGCTGATGAGAGTGATGGCTCATTTGAAAGGTTGTCACCAGAACTTTCAGTGATCACAAATGTTGATAACGATCATATAGAGCATTACGGCTCGTTTGCTAATTTAAAAGATGCGTTTTTAAAATTTGCTGATCGAATTCCTTTTTATGGTTCTGTAATTTACTGCGGAGATGACGATGATTGTTTAAGCCTTTTTAAAGACTTTAAGAAGAAAGCTGTTTCTTACGGCTTTGGTGAGGACAATGACTTTTCAATAAAAGATTTAGGAAGACAAGTTTATCAAATTACAAGAGGGGATGAGGTATTGGGTTCTTTTAAGCCGCCTCTTCCAGGTAATCACAATGCACTTAACTCTTTGGCGGCTGTAGTGGTGGGGCTTCGCGCTGGAATTTCTTTTGAAGAGTTAAAGGTGGGGATCGAGTCATTTTCTGGAGTAAGAAGACGTTTTGAGATTAAAGCAGACTTTGAAGAAGAGGATGTTTTGGTGATAGATGATTATGCTCATCATCCAACAGAGATTGTTGCAGCTTTATCTGCATGTAAAAAAAGATATTTAGGAAGTCGTGTTAGGTGTGTGTTTCAACCTCATAGATACTCCAGGCTTCAAACGTGCTGGGATCAGTTTAAGAACGCCTTTGATATGGCAGATGAGGTCTTTTTAGTTAATGTTTATGCTGCGGGAGAAGCTCCAATTGATGGTTTTGGGTCTAAGGAGCTTAGAGAGCAGATCACTAATGGTAAGACGAGTCATGTTACAGTAGGTTTTGAAGAGCTTTCAAATGAACTCATTAAAACATCGAGAGAGGGTGATGTGATCATCACTCTTGGTGCAGGGGATGTGTATAAAATTGGTGACTTAGTGGCGGCAAACTTTAAAGAAGTAAGATCTAAGTAACATGCCTTTAGAGATACAAAAAAAAGTAAGTTTAGCTAGTTACACTTCATGGAGGGTTGGTGGAGAGGCTGAATATTTTTGTCTCCCGTCTTCAAAAGAAGAGGTTGCTGAGGCTTTAGAGTGGGCAAGAGAAAAAGACGCACCAGTTACAGTTATTGGTGGAGGTTCAAATATTCTTATAAGTGATAAGGGTGTTAAAGGCTTAGTCGTTTGTTTAAAGACTTTATCAAGTATTGAAGACTGCTCTGATGAAGAGACTTTTAGAGTGAGGTGCGGGGCGGGTGCTTTAAAAATGAAAGTGATGAGAAAATTTTTAAAAGCTGAGTTGTCACCAGCATTATTTTTGTCAGGTCTTCCAGGGGATGTGGCTGGTGGTGTTGTGATGAACGCTGGCGTTAGTGAAGACATTGAGCCTAGGGAGTTTGTTGAAATTGTTGAAAGCTTTAAGGTATTAAGGTTAATAGGTTCAAGCTTTGTTGAAAAAGAGTATAAGAATTCAGAGATAGAGTGGGCTTATAGAAAGAGTATGGGGTGGGAGCCAGGTGTTATCACAGAAGTAACACTGGCGTGGCCTCTTGATAAAAAAGAAGTTGAAATAAAAAAACGAGTAAAAGAAGCCCAGGAGCTTCGCTCTTTAAAGCAGCCTCTTGGGGAGCCGAGTTGTGGTTCTGTTTTTAGAAATCCATATGATGATGTGAATAATGTTGAAAAAAGAAGTTCTGGGTATTTGATCGAGAAGTCTGGAATGAAAGGTTATCAGTATGGGGGTGCAGAGGTTTCAAGAAAACATGCAAACTTTATTGTTAATAAAGGTGAGGCGACGGCTTTAGACATACACTGCGCTATTTCAACGGTGAGAGAAAAAGTGAAGCATGAGTTTAATGTGGAGCTTGAGACAGAGGTTCGCTATATTGGGGACTGGGAAGGTTTAGTATGATAGCAGTAATTCAAGGTGGTCACGAGTCTGAAGCTGAAGTGAGTCGAATGACCTCAAGAGCGTTTCAAGAGGCTTTAGATGAGCTTGGTTATAAGTACAAAGTCATAGAGTATGATGAAGGGTTTCGTCACAACCTAGAGACTTTAAAGCCAAAGGCGTGCTTGCTTGCGCTTCATGGAACCTACTCAGAAGACGGTGTGGTTCAAGACCTCTTAGAGCGAATGAAGATTCCTTACACCGGGAGTGGTGTTGAGGCTTCAAGATTGTCTTTTAGTAAGGAGAGGTCTCTCAAAAAAGCGGCAGAAATGGGCATTCCAGTTCTGCCTAGCTTTTCATGCACAAATGAAGATGAGGTGAGTGATGAGATGCACAAAGAAATTGCATCATGGTCTGATGGTTTTGTTGTTAAACCCTCTGAATCTGGTTCAAGTAGAGGGGTGAGCTTATGTGATGATATGAGCGAACTTAAGGCTGCGCTTGAGGAGTCTTTTAAGTGGCACGGTGTTGCGATCATTGAGAAAAGAGTAAAGGGAAGAGAGATCACTGCGGCAGTTTTTCAAGAGGAGGCTTTTGAGCTTATTGAGATAAGACCAAAGACCGGTTTTTATGACATGAAAAACAAGTATACAAAAGGGGCAACAGACTATTTAGTTCCGGCACCAGTAAGTGAAGGCCTTAAAAAAGACTGTCAGAAATATGCAGTTCAAATCTATAAAGAATTTAAATTGAGAACATATGGGCGAGTAGATTTTTTAATCACAAATGATGAAAGTGAGTGCTATTTTATGGAAGTGAATACTCTTCCTGGCTGCACACAAACATCACTTTTTCCGAAAGCTTTAGCCCAAAAAGGAATTGAATTTAAGCATCTTGTGGACACATTGATTAAAACTGCAGCTTTAGAAAGTTGAATTCAAATGTTCAAACTCGTATGATGTTTGCATGAGCCAAAGAAAGTTTTTTGCTGTAGTAGTTTTTATATTTTTTATTATAGCATTTTATTTTTTTAAAATGAGTAATGAGTTTGCAGAAGTTTCACCAAAAATTTTAATTGCAAAAAATGAAGCCTATAATCTTTATGCAAAAGAAGATTTGTTAAAGCTTTCTGAAGGCCTTTCAGGATCTGCGTTTCAAGCTGAAGAGGATTTTTCAAAAATGCCTTTTGTGGACCGTGCTGTTTTAGCGAAGTCGTTAGTGGGGCCAAACCAAATAACAGTTTATCTTCAAGAGCCTGTGCTGGCATTTTCAACACATGGTGTTTATAAATTAGTGGATAAAAACGGAGAAGTTTTTTCAGAAGTTCCACAGTATAAAATCCCAAATCTACCCATTATTAGCGGTGCTAAATTTGAGGCAAAAAAGAACAGAGCAAGAGCAGTTAATGTTTTTTTGAAGCTTCAAAGAGAAGGTTTTCTTTCCCAAAACACGCTGTCTGAAATTCTAATTAATGAAGATTTGGTTTTCATTTTTTCAGGTATAAAAGGTCGCATTCTCATTGGGGAAGATAGTGTTCTGGTCAGGCTTGATCGCCTCTCAAAAGTGATTAAATATTTGAGATTTCATGGTCTTGAGGCTGAGATTTTGGATGCTAGATTTAAAGATAGAGTGATTGTTTCGCTCAACAAAAATCAAAATAAGAAAAAAGATTCATAAAAAAAGAGTTGTCACTTTGTCATGCAGTTCTTACTCTAAAAGGGTAGGTTTTTTGATCTAAAGTCCGGGCTGGAAAAAATAGATGTATTTAATTTTAGCAACCTGGATATTGGTCTAGACTCAGTGTTAAATATGAAGTTAGACTTATTGAGTTAAGCTAATTTTTACTTTAACGCAGATTTTTGCTTTTTTTAATTGCGAGAACAAGGGGGTAGCTTTGGAAACGATAAGAATGAACAGTAAGCCAACTGTATGTGCATTAGATATTGGTTCCACAAAAGTCTCTCTCTTTGTAGCAGAAGCAACAGCTGATGGTGTAAAAGTCATTGGCAAGGGTGTTGTAAAGCATAGCGGCGTAAAACAAGGCGCGATTGTAGACATCGGGCAAACAACAGATGCGATTAGAAAAGCTAAGAGAGAAGCTGAACTTAGCTCTGGGCATGACCTTCGTGATGTTTATGTAAGTATTGGCGGATTAAACATTAAGTCTTTTGATTCTAATGGACTTGCTGCAGTTGATGGCAGTGAAGTTGATTCTAAAGACATTGAAAACGCATTAAAAACAGCTCAGGCTGTGATGCTTCCAGATGATAGAGAAATAATTCATGCACTTCCTAAAGAGTACATCTTAGATGGGCTTGGTGAGATCACAAACCCTCTTGGAATGAGAGGGGTTCGTTTAGAAACAAATGTTCATTTGATTGCAGGGAGCAGAACACTATTTCCAAACATTTTAAAATGTGTAGAAGGTGCAGGTTTAAGAGCCAAGGAGTTTGTGCTTCAGCAATATGCATCTTCAAAGGCTGTTTTGAGCACTGAAGAAAAAGAGCTTGGCGTTTGCTTGGTTGAAATTGGTGGCGGAACATCAGAATGGATAATTTATAAGCAGGGTGTTGTTGTAGCAACTGGAGCTGTAGGTGTTGGTGGGGCAAACTTCACAAATGACTTGGCTATTGGCTTAAGAACAGCTCCTGTGAACGCTGAAAGAATTAAAATTGAGTATGGTCAGTGCTCTTTTGATTCTTTAGAGGATGAGTTTATTGAGGTTGAAGAAGTTGGAAATCGTGGAAGCCGTTCTTTTTCAAAAAGAACATTGGCTGAAATTATTGGTCCAAGGGCTCAAGAGACTTTACAGCTTATTACTGAAGATATTGAAGCAAGTGGCTTTGGGCACGAACTTGCAGCTGGAGTTGTTTTAACAGGTGGCGGAAGTAAGTTAAGAGGTTTAGTTGAAGCAGGTGCTGATTTAAACTTTTCTTTAAGAGTTGCAGCTCCTCATATTTCAACAAACACTAACGAGGTTATTGATAGTGCTGATTACTCTTGTGTTGCGGGGCTTTTAGTACACGCTTGTTCAAAAATGAAAATTAGAAAAAAAGATTTACAAAGAGGAGCTTCAGCAACAGGTGCAGCGTCATCAGGTGTTGAAGATTCATTTAAGAGTTTTGGAAAGCAGTTTAAAGATTTTATAGGTTTATAGAGAATTTAGTTAATTATTTTGAGAAATTTTAGATAGGGCAATAAGGGGAAAGCACATGATTGAACTTCAAGATGAAAAATCAATAGGAGCAAACATTAAGGTTGTTGGTGTTGGTGGCGGCGGATCAAACGCTGTACAAACAATGATTGAAAATGGTTTGTCTGGCGTTGAGTTCACAGTGGCGAACACAGATATACAGGCGTTAAATGCTAACAAAGCTGAAGGTAAAATTAGACTTGGTTCTGAGCTTACAAAAGGTTTAGGCGCTGGTGCAAATCCAGAGGTTGGTAAAAGGGCAGCCGTTGAATCTTATAATGCTATTGTAGACCAGTTGCAGGGTGCTGATATGGTTTTTGTAACTGCTGGAATGGGCGGTGGAACAGGAACTGGTGGAGCTCCGGTTGTGGCAAAAATTGCAAAGGAGCTAGGGGCTTTAACAATTGGTGTTGTTACAAAGCCTTTCGTTTTTGAAGGAAAGAAAAGAACAAAGCATGCAAACTCAGGTTTACAAGAATTAAAAGATAGCGTTGATACGTTAATTGTAATTCCAAACCAAAAGCTTTTGTCTATTTCAAATGAGAAAACTCCATTGCTCGATACATTTAAAAAAGCTGATGAAGTTTTATATCAAGCTGTAAAAGGAATATCTGATTTAATTAATATTAGAGGTCTAATCAACTTAGATTTTGCTGACATTAGAACTGTTATGTCCGCTCAGGGAATGGCTATCATGGGTTCAGGTGTAGGTTCAGGAGAGCAAAGAGCTGTTGAAGCTGCTTCTGCTGCTGTTTCATCTCCTCTTTTGGAGAATATTTCTATGGATGGCGCTACTGGGATTATTATTAACGTAACAGGTGGCCCTGATTTAACTTTATGGGAAGTTAATGAGGCTTCAACTCTAGTAACTGAAGCTGCAGATGAAGATGCTGAAATTATCTTTGGTGCTGTGATTGATGAGTCTATGGGTGATGAGGTTCGCGTAACTGTTATTGCAACAGGATTTGGTGAAGAGAAGAAAGTTGAGATCCCTCAACAGCCTGTTGCACAACCTGTAGCTGCGCAACCAGTTCAAGTTATGGCTCAACCAGTTGAGGCAACACCTCAGCCAGTTTTAAAACAGCCTGATTATGTTATTCACACAAACTCTGCAGGGACTACAGCAACACCAGCTGCGGTTGAAGTTACTCCAGTTGAGCAAGTTGTTGCTCCTCAGCCGGCTCCAGTTGAAGTAGTTACCGTTCAGCCAGAAGAGGTTGTGATACCTACAGTTGTTGAAGCTGCTACTCCGGTTGTTGAGCCTGTTGTCACTTCTGAACCAACTCCGGTTGAAGTAGTTACTGCTCAACCAGAAGAGGTTGTTGAGGACTTAACTCCAAACAATCAAACTGAAGATGCGCCAAAAGAAAAGGTATATCCACGAGAGTCTTTACTGGCAAAAGCTAGAGCTTACCGTTTAGAGCAAGAGGCTAAAAGACTAAGAGCTCAGTGTGATTTAGAAGAACAACAAATGGAAATGAGTATGAAAGATCCTAAAGAAATTGGAAGAGAGATGTCTCAGGATATTTTAGTTCATAATCCTCAAGCCAGTGAAGATGATGGTTCATTAGATGTGCCAACATTTTTAAGAGGCAAGAGAACTCCAGACGCAGAGGTCTAATTGTTTATCTTTGTTTCTGATGTTCATTTGGATAAGCCCCAATCAAAAAGATATGGGGCTTTTTTACGACTGCTTGATGAAATTAAAGAAGATGAATCAATTAAAGAGTTTTTTTTAGTAGGGGATATTTTTGATCTTTGGGTAGGAGATAGAAGCGCTTTCATTCAAAAACATAAAGTGGTTTTAGAAAAAATTAGAAAAATAGCAAAGCTTAAGAAGGTTCATTATTTTGAAGGAAACCATGATTTCCAATTAGGGGTTCTTTGGAAAGATATGGGGGTAGAGGTGTACCCTGATGAGCATGAATTTAACTTAAAGGGCCAAAGGGTTTTGGTAAGTCATGGTGATTTATTAGATCAAAGCGATAAAAACTATTTAAGAATGAGGTGGTTCTTTAGAACCCCTTTTGCAAGATTTTTAATTAAAATTCTTCCTGAAGTTCTTCTTGTAAAAATTGGATCACTTTTAAGTACTACTGAGCATAAGGAGCTCCCTACAAAAGAAGAGCAAAGAGCTTTCCAGGAAAACTGGGAAAAGTGGACCAGGGAGCTTCATTCAAAAAAACCTTATGATGTTTTCATTTGCGGTCATTTTCACTTTAATGCGGATTTAATGTTACCAGACCTTGATTCTAGAGCTGTAAACTTGGGCACATGGCTTAATGGTGAATTTAGCGTTTTTGAGCTTTAAAAAGCCTCTTTTTAATATAACAAGGCTTTGACGGCTGTTCATTTTGCCTAGCTATAAGAAAATCTTTTGGATAAAGGCTAAAACGTGGAGACTTTTCAGTTTTGCGACGGAGTGATGCCATTACGGAACTGATAGTGTAGAAACTACCAAAAGGGGGTTCTATGAAACAATACGTTCTTGCATTACTGATTTTAAGTTCTTTAAGCTCATTTGCCAAAGCTGCAAATTGTACAGTTTTCACATTAGGGGCGGGGGCTGACAACATAGGTGTTTACAATCAAAAAGTTGAAATGGAGACAAGCCCTTCAGGAGAGGCTTTTCTTGGGAGTGTGGAGTTTGATCTTCCAGAGGTTGTTCCTGTTGAAAATAGAAAAGTAGAAGGTGTTGAAAACACATATAAAGTAAAAATTAATTTAAAATCTCAGAAAGGAACTTCAAAGTGGGTTCGGGGGGCTAGTTCTTTAAAGGGCAATATCAGTGTTTATGCCAAAGGCGTTTTAAGTGTTTACCATGAGGCTACATCAAATAGTCTGCACAACCCTTCAGATAAAAGAGTTATTGATGCAGGGAAAGTAGTGGGCTTAAACACCAAAATAAAGTCTTTGGAGTATTATAAGAAAATCAAAAAAATGGGACATCGTGAACTTAATGTTTTAGGTGTAGAACTTACAGTAGATCAGCTTGTTAGTGAACTGGGGCTAGGGGGCGCGAGTGAGCACTTGGCGGCACAAGGGGTTGTTAGTTCAGAGGAGCTTGTGGGGTGGCAGATCAATTGTAGTGAATAGTGGTTTTTAGGGGGGTAAAATTTAAAAAGCGGGGGCTTTGTGACGGGGAAAATTTTAACAGTATTAATTTTATTTGGGGCGACAAATTCGTTTGCCGGAGTTTTTCAAATTAAAACTAAAGAAGTTCTTAAAAGAGAGCTTGGTTCTAGGGTTATGAAATTGTCAGACTGGGTTGAGAAAACCAACGATGAAGGTTTTGATATGCTTTGTTTGGGGGAGAGCCACATTAAGTTTTATAGAAACTTTTATGCAGAAAAAGTACTGTCGAAAATAAAATTGAACACTTTGGCTTTAGAGAGTCAGCAAGATGTGGCAGTACAAATTCATGCTAACTACGTTGAGTTAAGGGATGATGGGGTTGATGTGACAGGCGTTGCTATAAACCCTGTTACTGAAGCGGTATATGCTGTTAACCCTGATGCAAAAGTATACGGTGTTGAGAAAACTCAAAAAGAGGGAGGGTTGATTACGTTTGCTCGCCTTGATCAGCTCTCTGGCAAGAAATCAGATGATATTATTAGTAGAGATGGTTTTATAGCCGAGCATGTAGATTCATTGTTGGAAGAGGGTACAGGGCGTGTAGCAGCACTATATGGAAGTAAGCATTGTGCAAAGTATGCAACTAAAGGTTTTGGTTATGAAATTCCTTTTTATAGACAGTTAATGGATAAATACGGGGATACAAAGAAGATGGTTGCGGTTCACATTATCACAAGTGATAAGCGCTCCAATCCTTTAAGGGCCTACGCTGATGATTTTGGATTTTTGTCAGAGGGTGAGGATATTGTTGTTGTAAACCCAGGAGAGATTGCTCCAAAGAATTATAATTATCATCGAAGCCTTATGAATATATTCCAAACATATGATGTTGTGATTCTGACGTCGAAATAAAAAAAAGAGATCAAAAAGCTCTTTTTTTTATTTTATCATATAGTGCGATGGCTCTTAGGCAGTTTTTGCAAATCTCGCTTTTTCAAACAAACTGACAGTTTCTGCTTTTGCGTGCTCCAAATAGGCATTTCGTATCAAAGCTTGCTTTAGGTCTAGTATAGCAATAGTCTTTACCAAAAGTTCAGCTGGTATAGGGACTAGTCCTTTCTCAATTTTTCCTAAGAACTGTGCAGAAACTTTTAATTGGGAGCTTAAGTCTTTTTGTTTGATTCCTTTTCTGATTCGCATCTCTTTAATGTGACTTCCGATGATGAGTGAAATGGATGAATGCATAGTCTTAACCTCCCTACATCTATTTGAAATAGATATTTTTAATATTATATGTATTTCAAATATGTAAAGTAAAGGGGAATAGTTGATGTCGTCTAGTAAAGAAAGTTTAGTTAGAAAAGCGTTGGCGCAAAACATAACTAAGGTCCGTAAAGGAAGGGTCTCCTCTGGAGGAAAGTCTTGGACTCAGGCTCACCTTGCAAAGCTTTGTAGTGTGTCTCTTGGAACTATTCAAAAAATCGAGGCGGGAAATTCTTGGCCAGATTGGAAAACGGTTGTGAAAGTTTCAGATGCTTTAAATGTGGATGTTGATTCTCTTTATATGCAAAATGATAAGATGGAGCTTGAGACAGCTTTAAAGATTGTGAATGAGTCACTTAACATTTACTTACAGCCGGCTAAAAGAGTGTTTGAGCTGGATAAAGACTTTTTCATGGACAGCTTAAAGCAAGAAGTTGATCAGGCTTCAGAAGTCTTGCCTGTAGAGGTGCATGAGGCTTTAGATGGACTGGTTAAGAAGGTGATAAAAGCTGTAAAGTAACAAAGGTCTAGTCCTGAAAGCCTAATCATTGTGCTTTTTGAAAAAGGGCGGTCTACTAAAGAGAGTTTATGAATATTAACTTTACTAAAAAATTTATGAAAAACTTAAGGCTTTCTTTAAAGCTGAATGAGTTTGAACTCGCTAAGGAGCTAGGTGTTACAGTAGCTGAGTATGGGGCTTTTGAAGAAAGCCCTTTAGCCTTTGGTGGGGTGACTCTGGATAAGTACCTGACTTTTCTAGACGGTATAGAGGGAGTTGAGAACCTTGGTAACATGTTTATGGAGTTTGCCAGACTTGATGCCAAGATCGACAGTGGTGCGATAAGCCTCTTTGAGGGCAGCTCTTTAAAGCTTGTTGAGGGTGAAAGAGGCGCTTTTGAGAGTAAAAAAGCCTAAAAATTAAGCTACAATTTGACAAAATACAGGGTTTTTGGCTAGTGTGTGGACACTATATCTAGCTGGAGGTCCTGTGTTAGCAAAAGAGCAAATTTTTAATCAAGTAGAAGAAGATTTTGGCCGCATAGAGCTGATGTGTAATGAACTGGCTGCTTATTTGTCAGATCAGTATTCACGTAAAATTGTAGGTATTTATGATGGCGATGGGGCTAAGGAGTACTATCAATCAAGCTCCCCAGAGGAACAAAAGGCAGTTTTTAAGAGCCTTGTAAACTACTATAGTTTAATAATAGATGCGGTTTCAAAAGATGTGGATTTAAACGATTCGGCTACAGCATTAAGACACAGTTTAGAGTGGAATGGCCTAGCTACTTACGATGAGATTTTTACTGAGATCACTAAAGACAGTGTAATTGAAATGTTTGATTTAAAGTTCTGTCAATTTTGGAGATCTGATAATTTTTTTAAGCATTCATCACATTCTTTGGCTGCATTGTTTTGTAAACCGTTTAATTTAAACTTTAAAAAAGAACCACCTGAAGTAGAGCATCAGATTATAGGAGCTGCCACAGCATTGTTGACAGATCAAAAAGATTTTATTTTAGACGTTACGAAGGCCCATAAAATTATAGAAATTGGAGCACGTGAAGGCATCGAGAATAGAGGAACTGTTAAGTATGCCTCTATCCTTCTCAAACAAAATGAGATTGTTGGAGTTATTAGTTTAATTAACTTATCAAAAATTAATAAAATTAATTAAGCAGCCTGGCTGCCTTTAAGTAACTGAGCAGAAACGGAAGCTTCCTCAAGCAGTCTTGAGTAGTTGAATGATGAAATTTTTAAATTACGAAGAAACATTTTTTTTGAGATTTCATCTTGAATAAAATTATCGATTCTTTGCATTCCATCAGGATAGTGTGTGTCATCACTTTTGACATGGATATCCAAGAAAACAGATCTTCCTTTGTGTGCTGTTGCTATTCGATCAGCAACAATTTTCCCAACTTTATATGTGATCCCTTCTAAAAGCAGTCCGTAACCAAGGAACACAAGAGGCCCATATTTGTTAATGTAATAATGTTGTAAATCAATAATAGTATGCACAGGGGTTGATATAGGATGGGTGGTGATATCGACCCCTAGTTTTTTAGTGTCATTTAAAAGCATAACATCGTGTTTTTTTTCTTCTTCTAAATGGTGTTCAAACTCATCAAAGAGTTCAATATTTTGTACATCAACATTTGCGGTGCAGAGATGTAAGAGGTGTGGTGTATTTTGGATGAGACGGTAGTGTTGAGCGGCCCATGCAATATAATGGCTAAAATCTTCAAAATTATAATTTAAAATATCTGAAGAAAGTCTCTCGGCTTCTTGATCAAGCAGCTTGCTTAAGTTCATATGTATCTCCTTTTAGGTATGATGTTCTTTTTTCCCATAAACTTTCAATAATCACATCCTCTTTAGACTCAGGTATATGAGCGGGCTTTGTGCATAGCATGGATACTACGGGGACATTATGCACAAGCTTCTCTTCTGAAATCTTATTGAAGCCGCAAAGGCCTGCGACCTTTGCGGCGCCAACTTGTGTTCTTGCAGCTGTAAGTGTACCGTCAATATTATAAAGAGACATATGTTTTAAGCTTAACGACCCAATTATACGAGCAATATTTAAGCCTGTTTTTTTGTAGCGATAATCTGGACTCACCATAAAATATTGGAGTGTAATGATGCTATTTAGATTTTGTTCTCTTAAAAAATTTAAGATTTCGTTTGGATACATAAAACTTAAGTAGGGGTAGGAGCTTAAATCATAGCTTAGATCAAAAAAAGTTAGAGAGTTTGTTCCAATGATTTCATCGTCATATGTAATGAAAGTATAGATGTCTTGTCTATAAAAATCCATAGGGTTTAGAGTGAGGTTTGAGCCGTAAGAACTGTACTCTTTACTCCAAAACCTTTTCCAATGAGCAAACGCTTTGCTGTGTATATCCGAGGGGGCGCTGTTGTTAAAAGGCTTTGGAGAGATGGTGTAGTATTTTAGTTTGCCAGGATCGAAGTTTAAGTCTTGAATAAGTTCCTCCTCGGTAGCTTGGAAGATATAGGTCGGCTTGAGTAAAACTAAACTTAATGGGCTCAGAAATATTTATTTGAAATACAGATTTTTCAAGACTTTCAGAGGGTTTAAATTTGACTAGAGAAAGGTCTGCGGATGTTTGACAGTTTTTTTGAATCGATTCAAGATGAGATAAGTAAACCAGTTGAGTTTACTTTGATATGTTAGTTATAAGTATCTTGCGGTAATAAAGATTTAGGCTTTAAGGCGGCTTTCTTTCTCCAAAAACAAAGTTTGTGAGATACTTTGAGCCCATCGAAAGATGGGCTTTTTTTATGCCTTAGTGAAGCTCAATAAGCTCTGTTGCGTGAGCTAAACTTGCTTTAGTGATGTCCTCTCCGGAAATAAGTCTTGCAACCTCAGCGACGCGCTCATCCCCATTTAAAGAAATTAAATTCGTTTGATGTCCACTCATCCCAGAAGTTTTTTCAATTAAGAAGTGATGCTCGCCAAGTGCTGCAACTTGAGGAAGGTGGGTGATGGTGATGACTTGTTGACCTTTAGAAAGGGTGCGGAGTTTCTTTCCGACCTTTTCAGCTGTGGGTCCACTTACACCTGCATCAATTTCATCAAAGAGGTATGTTCTTGGGGCTTCTTGATTCTCTAAAGCTCCTTTAATAGCAAGTAAGAGTCTGCTAAGCTCTCCGCCACTGGCAGCTTTTTTAATTGAGCGTTCTTGCCCATCACTCTTTGAATGAGACAGCCAGAACGAAGTGCTCTCTTGCCCAAACTCTGAAGGGCTTGTTTTTTCAAACTTAACCTTAAAGGTGATGTCTTTCATGTTTAAGTCTTTAAGGCTTGAGTTTACAAGTTTTTCAAATTTATTTTTATGAGAAATTCTAGACTTAGAAAGCTCTTGTAGTAACGGGTTTAAGTTCTCTTTGATTTCATGAAGCTCTTTTTGAACTCTAAGTCTGTGTTCATCAATTTGTTCAAGGTCTGAGCGCTGAGTTGAAAGGTTGTCAAAAATATTTGTCAGCCCTTCAGCATCAGTATTGTACTTTCTAAAAAGGTGCTCATAAGTTTTTAATCGTTCATCAATATCTTCAAAGCTCATTTCACTTTCAGTATCAGCTTGAAGGCTTCTTAGGTTTCTTAAAGAGGAGACGGAGGTCTCAATAATTTGAGAGGCTTCTTCTAAAGATTTTGAAAGGTCTTCAAGCTCTGTAAAGTCATCACTAACTTTACTCACTTCATTCATAAAGCTATAAAGTTGTGAGAGAACAGACTTGTCATTGTTGTTTAAGACGTCCTCTCCTTCAAAAACAACCTCTTTAAATTTTTCAATTTTAAATTGCTTCTTCTTGCTGTCTTTTAACTCCTCATACTCACCAAGCTTTGGAGAGAACTCATCAAGCTCAGAGAGTTGAAAATTTAAAAAATCAATTTTTTGTAACCTATCTGCATCAGATTGGTTGATTTGATCAAGCTCGCGCTCTTTTTCTTTTTGAAGAGAATAGAGCTTAGAGATTTCAAAGCGAAGTTCTCTGTTTTTACAAAACACATCATAAAGATCTCTTTGATAAGGAGGGTTTTGTAGATTTTTGTTGTCATGCTGACTTGTGAGTTCAATAAGTGGCTCTGATTTAGCAGAAAGCTCCACTAAAGGGGAGACGATTTCTTTTAAATCAGAAACTGTGGCAAGAGACCCATTTATATAAGTCTTTGATTTTCCCTTACTGCTAATGATTCTTCTTACAAGTAAAGAGTCCTCTTCAGAGGTGATATAGCTTAAAGACTGTAGCTTTTTATAAAGGTCTGACCTGTTTGAGATAGAGAACAGTCCTTCAACAAGAGTCTCTGTTGAGAAGTTTCCAACAATGTCAGAAGGGGCCTTGCCGCCCATTAAAAGGTGTAAAGATTTTAACACGAGCGACTTACCAGCCCCGGTCTCTCCGGTAATAACGTTTAACCCTGCTTGAAAGTGAACGCTTAGGTCTTTTATAAGTGCAAAGTTTTTAACTCTTAGTTCTGCTAACATTTAAGATCGCTCTCCAAATTTAAGCTTCTCTCGTAAAAGGTCAAAGTAGTTGTGGAAGGGGTCTTTTAAGACAAGAAGGTTGTCGGTTGATTTTTTAAGAATAATTTCAAAGTTAGGGTCAATATCCTGAATGCTTTGCCCGTCAATTGTAAGCTGTGCGCTTTGATCCCCTTTAGCAAGCTGGAGTCTGATCTCATGGTCTTCAGGTAGAACAATAGGTCTTGATGTGAGGCTGTGTGGAGCAACAGGTGTGACAACAAAAGCTTTGGTTTCTGGAAATAATATAGGGCCTCCGGCGGCAAGGCTGTATGCTGTACTCCCTGTTGCAGTGGATACAATAAGGCCGTCAGCTTTTAAATCAGAAATCAGGTGATTTTCTGAGAAAATCTTAATACGTACAAGCTGTGCTCTTGCTCCTCTTTCAACAACAACATCGTTTAGGCACTTGTAAGATTTAACAAGTTTTCCTTTTGAGAAAATAGAGGCTTCTAATAAAGAGCGTTTACAAACTTTAAGCTGCTTAGAAAGAACTTTATCGATTAATGAATAAACCTCATCGCTTTTGTTGTCTGTTAAAAACCCTAAAGAACCTAAGTTTACTCCAACTAAGGGAATGTCTAAATTAATAAGAGCCCTTGATGCAGACAAGTAAGTGCCATCACCCCCTAAAACTAAAACTGATTCAGGTATGGGGGAAAGTTTTGAAAAACAACCTTCTGTAAGGTCAACGGATGAAAAGCTGTGAACAGCATCAACACCTTTGTTTTTTAAGTAGGTTGAGAGCTCCTCTGAAAGCGTTAGCGCATCAGGGGAGTCTTTTCTGTATACAAGTGCAATAGATTTCATAAGTAAGTCCTGTGTGCTTTAAATTAACTGATCTCTTTTAAGTAGGGCATTTACTGAAGGTTTTCGGCCCCTGAACTTGATATAAAGTTCTTCAGGGTGCTCTGTTCCGCCACGCTCTAAAATATTTTCTTTAAAGGCTTTTGCCACATCAGAGTTAAAAACGCCTTCATCTTGAAAGTATTCAAAAGCATCTGCATCTAAAACCNNTCAGCCCACTTGTAGCTGTAATAGCCTGCAGAGTATCCGCCGGCAAAAATATGTCCGAAAGCACATGAGAAATTTGTCCCTTCAACTTTATCAAGAAGTCTAAGGTCAGTACCTGCTTCAGTTTCAAAAGAAAGAACATCTTTTATGTCAGAAGGGTTTGTTGTGTGCCATTTCATATCAAGAAGGCTAAAGGTAAGCTGCCTAACATTATTGTAGCCAGTTTGAAAAGCTTCAGCGTTCTTAAGTTTTGCAACAAGCTCTTTAGGGATCACTTCCCCTGTTTTATAGTGGTGTGCAAAAAGATTTAAAGACTCTTCTTCAAGGGTCCAATTCTCCATGATTTGTGATGGAAGCTCTACAAAGTCCCAGTAAACGCTTGTTCCAGAAAGAGAACGGTATGTGCACTGAGAAAGTAAGTCATGTAAAGCGTGACCAAACTCATGAAAGAGAGTTCTCACCTCGTTGTAAGTGAGTAAAGATGGCTTATCAGAAGTAGGCTTTGTAAAATTACATACAATGCTTACATGAGGGCGTCTTAGTTGATTTTTGAAAAGGCCTTGTGATCTAAACTTAGTACACCAAGCTCCGGGTCTTTTAGAGGCTCTTGGGAAAAAGTCAGTATAGAAAACACCGATAAAGTCTCCTGTCTTACTGTGAACCTCAAAAGTTCTTACGTCTTCTTGATATTTTGAAACATCAGATGTTTCTTTAAAGACAACCTCATATAGTTTTTCTGCATGTGTGAAGGCTCCGTCTAATACTTTTTCTAAAGAGAAGTATGGTTTTGTCTCTTCATCACTAATATTGTATTTTTTCTGTCTTAATTTTTCAGAGTAGTACGCTAGGTCCCAAGGTTTAAAGTCAGTTAGACCATCAAGGTCCTTGGCAAAAGCTGTAACTTCTTTAATTTCATTTTTAGCCTTATCAAGGCTGTGCTTTTTTAGATTGTCTAAAAACTCAAAAACGTTTTCAGGTGTTTTTGCCATTCTATCCTCTAGAATAAATTCTGCATGGTTTTTAAAGCCAAGAAGAGTTGCTTTTTCATAACGAAGCTTAACAACCTCTAGGATGTTTTCTTGATTTGAAAACTCACCACTTACAGCCTTTGTTGAGCTTGCCGTGTAAAAAGTTTTCCTAATCTCTCTGTTGTCGTTATACTTCATCATAGGGATAAGGCTTGGGTACTGGAGAGAGAAAGAATAAGTGCCTTCAGGAAGGTTTTTTTGTTTTGCCTCATCTTTTGCTGCTTCTATAGCTGAGTCAGGGAGCCCTTTTAAATCATCAGTATTTGTTGTGCTCCACTCAAAAGCATTTGTTGCAGCTAAAACGTTCTTGGAAAATTGAGGGGAGAGAACTGAAAGCTTTGAATCAATTTCAATAAGCTTCTTCTTATCGTCGTCGTTTAAGTTCGCTCCATTTTTTACAAAAGACTTATAAGTTTGCTCTAGAAGCATTTTTTGTTCAGAGTTTAATTTGTCAGATTTAAAGTCGTTTTCAAAAACAGTTTTAACACGTTTAAAAAGGCCTGGATTTAAAAGAATTTCATTTGAGTGTTGAGCTAAGATTGGAGAAAATTTCTCAACAAGGTTTTGAATGTCATCATTTGTGTGGCCACTAAAAAGTGGAAAGAGAATAGAGAGTGCTGAATCAAGATTTTCATCAGCAGTTTCTAAGGCGAGCAGAGTGTTTTCAAATGTAGGCGTTTCAGAGTTTGAGACCAATGAGTCAATATTCTTCTGAGCTTCAGCGATTCCTTCTGTAATTGCTGAATCTAGTTCATTAATGTCTAAGGTTGAAAAATCAAAAGTTTCAAATTTGCTATCAGGTATATTAAAGTATTTGTGTCCCACGTAGTTCTCTCCAGTCATTGTTATGATGAAGAAACCCTAACATATAGACCTCATTTGAGGCAGGGGCTTAGGGGATTTAGGGCTTTTTGAAGCCCTGTATAAAAAGGTGCGTGATTAACGAAAAGCTGGGTAAGTAGGCCGTAGATTTGCTCTACATCCTGTGATTTCCATATTGTACTGCTCTCCTGTGCATTCTCCAGTATTAGGCTGTGTGAACCCTCTAAAATCAGTTTGAGCAAATGTTGGGTTTACCCCCGAGCAGTGACTAAATGAACCGTTTTGGAAAACTGGAAGTTGACCAACTTGAGGGCACATATCGCTATAGTCCCATCCAAAATCAATATAAAAGCCAATACCGACACTACCGCTAAATTGAATAGAATAAGACTGGTAGCCTAAGTTTGGATCATAAGCTCCTTGGTAAGGACAAGCGGTGTTTCCAATAATTCCAACGGGAAGCGTTTGGTTATCACATTCAACAGGGTCAGTATAAGTTGTTGTATCAGATGCAGGAGAGCTGTCGCCAGGGCATCCTGTAAGGTTGAATAAGCTTAAAAGTAATAAGCTTGCAGTGATGCTAAGTTTTTTAAAGCTTGTTTTATTCATAATAACGCTCCTTTCTTATAGTTAATACAAGATTGGGGCCATTACCTTAGTGATGAGAGTACAAAAAAAGCCCTCTAGAGGAGGGTTTTGATAAACATATTTTGTACAGTGACAAATTTTGTTAGACAGCTTTTGTAAGTCTTATATTCTCTCAAGTCTTGCATACTTAGCTACAAACTTCTTAACAGACCTGTCAGAGAAAACGATTTTAACCTTCATAAGATCCCCACTTCCTTCAGTTTCAAGCACGGACCCAGCACCAAAAATAGGGTGTCTGACTTTATGGCCTTTTCTTAAGCCGCTGTCCTCGTCATCAAAAAAGCCATCATCAAGACCACTTTCATAATCAGGAAAAGGATCCTCGGTTTGGTTAGATTTATAAGAGTTGCTATACTGGGATGACTTCCAACCACTGCTGCTGGATCTAGAGGGTGAGAAGAGTAATTTTTTATCCATATATTCATCAGGAATCTCTTTAATAAAACGACTCTGTGGATAGAACTGTTCTTGTCCCCAAACTTTTCTTGATTTTGCAAAAGACAGGTGAAGTTTTTCCTTAGCTCTTGTCATACCCACATACATAAGGCGGCGTTCTTCTTCAACAGCCATAAGGTCTTGGTTCACCTCTTCACCATGCACGCAAGGAAGAAGACCTTCTTCAAGACCTACCACAAAAACATTATCAAATTCCAAACCTTTTGAAACATGCAAGGTCATAAGTGTAACTTGAGGAACATCAAAATCAGCACTATCAATATCAGATATTAGGGCAGTTTCTTCTAAGAACTGAAGTAAAGTAGCTTCATCCCCTCTTTCTTTTTCAAAGTGTGATAGGGCGTTATCAAGTTCTTCAAGGTTGTCGATTCTAGCGTCTGCTTCAGAATTGTTCTCAGCCTTTAGGTTTAAAACATAACCTGTTAAATCAAGGGCTTCTCTGTAAACGTCAGTTGCAGGTTTGTCTTTTATTTCAATAAGGCCTTCAAGGATTCTTAAAAAATCTAAGACTTTCTTTTTAGGACCTGGTTTTAAAATAGGTTCTGTTTTTAAAGCTTTTAGAGTTGAGAAAAGGTTGATGTCATGTTGTCTGGCGTACTCAACAAGAGTCTCAATGGTTTTTTTGCCAATTCCTCTTGTGGGAACGTTGATCACTCTAAGTAGAGAAACTTCATCATCAGGATTTACTGCAAGCTTCATGAAGGCAAGCATATCCTTAATCTCTTTTCTCTCATAGAAGCGAAGGCCCCCAAGGATTTTGTAGGCGATGGAGCGCATGCGAAGCTGTTCCTCTAAAACCCGTGACTGGGAGTTTAGTCGGTAAAAAATTGCAATGGAGCTAGGGTCAGCTCCTTCAGCAATTAAAGTTTCAATACCTGAGGCTACAATTTTTGCTTCATCATAATCATTAGTGGCTTCATTTGCTTTAATCTTATCACCGTAAGGGTTGTCAGTTGTGAGAGTCTTCTCATTTCTGATGGTGTTGTTTTGAATTAAAGCATTTGATGCTTCAACAATATTTTTTGTTGAGCGGTAGTTTATTTCAAGTTTGATTTTTTGTGCAGAGAAATCTTTTTCCATGAGTTGAATGTTTTGAACATCTGCTCCACGCCAGGAGTATATGGACTGATCTTCATCACCAACTGCAAAAATATTATTTTTTTCTCCAGCAAGGAGTCTTATAAGTTTGTACTGTAGGGCATTTGTATCCTGATACTCATCAACAAGAATATGTTTGAATTGATTTTGATAAACTTCTAAAACTGCAGGATATGATAATAAAAGATCATATGTTTTAAAAAGGAGATCTGAAAAATCTAGGGCTTTTGATTCAAAAAGTTTCTTTTCATATAAAGCGTAAATTTCTTGAAACTTTACAATCCAGAACTCTTCAAGTTTTTCAGTTTCATGAGAGTATATGCATCGGCCTTTTGCGTTTGAGATGGATTCTCTAACGATTTTCGGGTTTACAGATTTATCATTGATATTAAGTTCTTTTAAAATAGATTTAATAACTTTAATTTGGTCATCGCCGTCATAAATCGTGAATGATGTTGGATAGTCCAAAAGGTGAATGTGTTCACGTAAAATTTTTGCACCCATTGAGTGAAATGTAGAGACCCACATTTCAGGGGGAGGCGGAAAACCGAGCTCAAAGAGAAGTTCGATGATACGGTCTTTCATTTCATGTGAGGCTTTATTGGTGAAAGTAACGGCTAAAAACTCTGTGGGTGAGATAAAGCCTTTTGCTAAAAGATGAGTGATTCTTCGTGTAAGCACCCTTGTTTTTCCAGAGCCAGCACCTGCAAGAACGATAAGGGCTGGTTTTGTGGAGAGTACAGCTTCTTTTTGTGAAGGGTTTAATCCGTCGGTAATACTTTCTAAAGTCATGCCCTACTTAGTAGCAGGGCTTTGAAAATATGGCTACTGATTGTTCGATGGAAGTGAGGAGATGAGCGCGCCTTTGGCAAATTTATGTTTTGAAAGCTCGTCTTTTAGGCCTTGAGCTGTACTTTTAAGCGAAAAACTTCCTATTCCAACGCGGTGCCATGTTTTACCCTTAATAACGGTAGTGTAGTGAAAAGCGTCAAAGCCCCGTCTTGAGATTTCTTCCACATGTTTTTCAGCGCTTGATTTAGATGCAAATGAGGCAAGCACTACAGTGTACCCAGTTCTTTTCTTGTCTGTGACAGGGTGTTTTTTCTTAATATTTTTAAGGTTAATTTTTTTACTCTTAAGCTTGTTGGCAACAATAGGCTTGAGAGGTTTTTTCTCATTGATTAGAGGTTTTAACTGTTTAGGTTTTAAAGCGACTGGCCGTGGTTGAGGGGTGGTAGAATTTTTTTTTGCTCCAAAAATTACACCTGCCATGAAAGCAAAAAGTACAAATGAAATAAGAGCTAGAGTTTTAAACATCGCTTCCTCCAAAGGTCTATTCTAAAAGGCTTTAGGCTAGTTAAGTCTATGGTCGTATTAAAGTACAGTCCTGTCAAAAAGAAAAACAAAATATAGAGAGCGAAGAGTGACGTCTGACAGGAGGAAGGTCACGATTCTATACAAAAGAAGCTTATTCTGAGGATGAAAGGCTTGTAAAAAACTTAGAGACTTTATTGGCATTAAGTTTGCTTTAAATCTCTTTGTGAGTACGTTGCGGATTTGTTTTTTTATCGGAGTTTTAGTTACAGGACTTTCCTGTAGTAAGAAAGAGATTTCAAGAAAAGCATCATCTATTCATGAAGCTGCCTTTGCTGAAGAAATCAAAGCCGAGCCTTTTATTGTTCGAGTGCAAGATGGGGATGTGTCAAAAATCATGTCTTTAAGTCTAAAATACTCTGGATTAAAGGGCCTGGGAAAAGATTTGGAAGGACAGAAGGATGCAGTTCAAAATTTAGTGATATCGATTATATCAGATTATGAGTTTAAGCAGTTAAAAACAAAAAAAGGCAAAGAGGGTTTTCAAAAGAACATCTTGATGTCTTTAAATGAGTTTGTTGCGGAAAATAAGTTTACTAAAGTTGATGTTTTGAAAATAGAGGAAATTTAAATATGGTTTTTATGTATATTGTTGCAGGTACGGTTGTTGTTTTACTTCTAAGTGTCGCTCTAGCGGTGGTTAAGCAAAGAGAAATTAAAGTAGATGTGATTTCTAGGGAGCCTGTCGAGGACAAAGAATTTTTTGCTTTAAGAATTGAGTCAGATGACTTTTTGTTTATTAGAGATGAAGAGGCTGTGACATTCATTCAGTCATTAGATGATGTGAGTGATTATAAAATAGTGAACTTATCAGAAGAGGATGAAATGTTTGCTAAAGATAAGCTTGTTATGCCAATGGATGAGAAAAAAGCTTCTTAAAGAAGTGCTGAAACAGAGGTGCAACAATTGGATAACTTTTAGACGTTTAAGAGAATTGGCTAAAAAGTTATTATTTATAGGGATTTAGGGGTTAAGTGTGTTTTTGTGCTACATAAAAAAGAGCGCAAATTTTTAAAAAACTGACTTAATTTGATAATATTAATGTAGGGATAAGGGGAATATATATGTCAGAGATGTCTTTAATTAAAAGGTTAAAAACAGAAAACGGTGGAAAATTAACATTAGCGCAAAAAGATATAATCATTGCAGAGTACGCTCCACTCATTAAGTTTATAGCCCAGAAGATTTCGATGAGGCTTCCTGCAAATATTGAGTTGGATGATCTAATTTCAAGTGGTGTGATTGGTTTAATGGATGCAATCGATAAGTATGATCAAACAAGAGATAATAAATTTAAAACTTATGCTGAATTTAGAATTAGAGGTTCAATTTTAGATGAGCTAAGAGCTCAAGACTGGGTTCCAAGATCAGTAAGAGATAAAGCAAAGGCTTTAGATAGAGCAGCGCAAAGGCTTGAGGCCCAATTAGGTAGAATTCCTGATGATTATGAAGTTGCTGACCATATGGAGATTACAATTGAAGAGTATCATAGCTTAGTAAACCAAGCGAAGCCAGCAAGTGTGTTGTCTATTGATGAACAGGCAAGCTTTTCAGCAGTAGATAAGAAGTCATTACTTAGTATTGTGGACAGCTTTAAAGGGCAAAACCCTTATTTTCAGGTAAGCTCTAAAAAGATGAAGAAAACAATTGCTAAATGCATTGAAGGCCTTCCGGAGAGACAACGTTTAGTTCTTTCTCTTTATTACTATGAGGATTTAAACTTAAAAGAGATTGGAAGAGTGTTAAAGGTTACTGAAAGCCGTGTATCACAACTACATGCTCAAGCGGTTACAAAGCTTAAAGTTAAGTTGTCACAGGTTTGTGAAGAAGAAGAGCTTTTAGCAAGTTAAGTTACTAGTTTTAAAAAATTAGAGTGCAAGAAAGCCTTCATTTTTATGAAGGCTTTTTTTGTTAAGTCCCAAATTGAGAAAGTAAAAGCCTTTATAATTAGGGTTTTGCGCGTGGGCTTTAGCAGACCAAGGTCTAGCCCGAGATGATTCTAAAGGTGGCTCTAAAGGGCTGCTAAAAGGAGAGAATTAAATGAGGGTTATAATACTATTTTTATTTTTTATACCTATAAAGTCATTTGCTTGTGTTGAGGTTATTGAAAACACAAGAGTAAATGAAATGACATATAATTTTTATGCAGACAATGGAGCTGATAGTTGTGTGAGACTCCCTCATGTACGAAAAGATTTTAATCCGCAAGGTGTGCACATCACGGATAAGAATATTGCTTATATCAGCATGCACCACAAAGAAACCAAGCTTCCAAGTCGTGTAGTTCAAGCAGATGCTAAAACAGGGAAAGTTTTAAAAACTTATCAATTGATGGGGGCAGAGCATAGAGGGTATTTAGGGACTGTAAAGTCAGTATCGTTGTTTGATAAAGGAAGAAAGTTTGTTGTGCCAACTGGAAGTGCTCTTTGTATGTTTGATAAGAAGAATGCTAAGCGTGCATCAGATGGTTCTTATAAAGCTCACTTGATTTCATGTCAGGAGCAGGGTCTTGAAGGAAATGTGATCTCATCAATTAGTTATGGTCCAAACAAGAATGGGCAAAAATACATTTGGGCAGTTGGTTCAGCGAGCTCTAAGCGGACATCTAAAATCTTTGGGTATAAAATAGTAGGCAATAGAATTTTAAAACAACCTACATATAAGTTTAGTGTTCCAAAATCAGTAACTCAAGTTGAAAGCTTAGCAATCTTAAACTCAGCTCCAAATAAGTATAACTTCCTGCTAGCAAGCTCTAGAGGGTTAAAGTCTTCAAGCATGTATGAAGTAGAGTACGCTTATGATGAAAAAGCTAAAACATATAAGCCAAAGCTTACATCTCATAGAGATATTGCAAACAGCAGCAGAAACCCGGCATCTGTTACAAGTGATAACAGGGTAGATAAGCTGCATAAAAATGTTAAGTTAGAGAAAAGTTCACCAAAGTATTTACGTGAAAATCTGCCAACTATTCATCAAGGTGTTCAAAGCATGGTGATTTTAAACTTACCGATGCGTCCTCCGGGAGAATAGGCAATTAGTTTTTAAATTCTTTTTTAATTTTTTTAATAAGGTGGTCTTCAGACTGCCTTACTGCTTTGCGGGTCACGCCGAGTTCATCACCGATTTCATTTAGCG
>JBOEFV010000010.1:37060-37444 GCA_050633065.1 Bdellovibrionales bacterium | reverse complement strand
GGATCAATATTAATATAAGGATCACACTTCATAATCCCAACATTAATGCCTCTTTCTTCTAAAAGAGCCCCAAGGCTTGCTGCCGTTAAGCCCTTTCCAATAGAAGAGACCACACCACCTGTTACAAATATAATTTTCTTATTCTTCATTTTAATCTCTTCTCTTTATTTTTTAAAATTTCATTAACTTTCTCTAAATCTTCAGCCGTATCTACACCTTGATATGCATTTTCAGTAAAAATCATTTTAATCTTCACTCCAAGCTGTAAAGCCCTTAACTGCTCAAGCTTTTCAAAACTTTCATGATACCCTGTAGGGGCAGAGCAAAAGGTTTTTAAAAAGTCTTTTGTGTATGCGTAAACACCTATGTGTTTACCTACAAAAT
>JBOEFV010000010.1:0-37032 GCA_050633065.1 Bdellovibrionales bacterium | reverse complement strand
CTTATTGTTATCTAGAATAACCTTAACTTTATTCGGATCTGACACATCTGAAGACTTGATCTCTTCATAAAGTGAACTCATTTTAAAGCCTTCTTCTAAAGACGATTTAAGAAACTTTAGATCCTCGCCGTATACAAAAGGCTCATCACCTTGAATATTAAAAATGGTGTCAAAATCCTCTTCTATCTTACTTGCTGCCTCATTAATACGGTCAGTTCCGCTCTGATGGTCCACAGAGGTCATAATAGCTTTTGCTGAATGCTCTTTAAAAAGATCCATCACTTCATTTGAGTCAGTTGCGATATAGACTTGTTCAAAAACACCTGTTTTTTGAACCTCTTCAGCCACATGAACAATCAAAGGCTTTCCCTGGATGAGTTGAAGTGGTTTTTTAAAAAGGCGTTGTGATTCTAATCTTGCGGGAATTATTGCCATGTGCTTCATGGGGTTTTTAAGTAGCATTAATTAGACCTAAAGAGAAGCAGAAACCTCTAAGAGCCCATCAATGTGAGTCCAAAGTGCCTTTAAACCCTTTTTTTTCACACTTGATGTTTCAAAGAGCTCGCCTTGAAGCCCTTTTTCCTTAACTGTCTTTAAAGCTTTTGCTCTATCTTTTTGGTTAAGCTTGTCCACCTTAGTGGCGATTACAGCATAAGGAACACCGTTATGCTCAAGCCACTCTAAAAGGTCAAAATCGCTCTCCATAAGCCCTCTCTTTAGATCAAAGAGCACATAGCACAAAGCTAGGTTCTCACGCTCAATTAAGTAGGTCTCAATGGCTCTTTGCCACTTTTTTTGCTCTTTTTGTGATTTTTTAGCAAAACCGTATCCGGGAAGATCTACAAAATGTAGCCCCTTTTTAACCCCAAAAAAGTTCAAAAGGCTCGTGTGTCCGGGTTTAGAGCTTGTTTTACACAAGTTTCGCCCTAATAAAGCGTTCACTAGAGTTGATTTACCAGAGTTTGAAGCCCCCAAAAAGGCAAATTCAGTCCCTGAGTGCTCAGGGTAGGTTTCAGGGCCTAGTGCACTTTTTATAAAGTAAGGATATTTGCTCATAAAAACTTTTCACTCCATTTATCCGTATTTGATCCGCAATCCGGACACATATAAAACCACCTTAAAACTAGGCAGTTCTCACAATACCCTACTTATTGCATTTAACTAGTTTCAACAAGTTTTAAGTATAAAGGAGCTAAACATGAGTACAAAAGTTATTGAAGCCAAAAAGAAGCCGGCTGAAAGATATTTCATAGAATTTGAGGAGCAAATCGTTGAACTAGGAGAGTTTTTCTCAGTAGGCAGACACCCCTCAAATCACCTTGTCTTCTTTGAAGACTCTTTTGCATCACAAAAACACTGCAGGATTGAGAAAAAGGGCAATAAGTACATCTTAAAAGACTTAAAAAGTAAAAACGGTACTTTTTTAAATGGTGAGCAGGTGATTGAAGCCCCTTTAAAGGCTTATGATGAAATTCAGGTTGGAAACTCTGTATTTAAATACCGTGAGAGTCTTGATCTAGATTCAAAAATCCCAAAAGAGTTCTACAACTCAAAAAATAAAAAGTGGAAGGCTGATTTAGAAAAGCTACCTGCCTACGGCGCCTCTGAAATGCCAGTCTTAATACTTGGACCGTCAGGATCAGGTAAAGAATTTGCAGCAAGGTCTCTACACTTTAACTCTTCTCGTGCATACGGTGAACTTGTGAGTCTTAACTGCTCAGCATTTAACGAGCAACTTATTGAAAGTGAGCTTTTCGGCCACCTTGAAGGTGCTTTTACAGGAGCTACAAAGAATAGAAAAGGGGCCTTTCAACAGGCAAAAGGCGGGACACTTTTACTAGATGAAATTGGAGACCTGCCTTTATCCCTTCAACCAAAGCTTTTAAGAGCTCTAGAGAATAAAGAAATTCGCCCTGTGGGAAGTGATAAGGCTATTAAGACAGATGTTCGCATCATCGCCTCAACTCATAAAAACCTTTTTAAGAAAGTACAAGAAGGTTCTTTTAGAGAAGATCTTTTTTACAGACTACACGCTCTAACTCTAAACCCCCCAGGTCTTTCTGATCGAATGGAAGACTTTGAAGATCTATTGTTCTTTTTTGCAAGAGAGTACAGAGTAAGGTTTTCTCCTGATGCCATCTCAAGACTAAAAGAACACACTTGGCCTGGTAACATCAGAGAACTTAAAAATTTAGTTTTAAGAGCCTCTGTTATTCATAGTCAAAAAGGCGTTCAAGAAGACGACGTTGAAGGGCTCCTGGGGGAGCTTTCTCAAAGTGGTGTTAGAATTCCAAAATCAAAATCTGTTGTTAAAGAGTTTGAAAAACAAATGATTCTTGATGCTCTTTCCGCAAACGGCGGCAACCAAAGAAAAACTGCTAAGGAGCTTGGAATGGCAAAAAGTACCTTACATGATAAGATCAAAAAATACTTACAAACAGTCTAAACATAAAAAAGGAGCCTTAAAGCTCCTTTTTTGTTAACCAATAAGGTGGGACTTACTTAGTCTTCACCATCATGCCATTCACCAACTACTCCATCACATAAAACAACATAACCTGAACGAAGTCTTATTTTTAAAACTCTAATGTGCATCATCCCAATTATGCCCAATTCCTATACCAACGGTTAAAGGTACATCCAGTTTATACACTTCTTCCATGGCTTTTTTAATCCTTAGCGTTTCAGCCTCAACATCTTCTTCTTTAACCTCAAAGATAAGTTCATCATGTACCTGAAGCAACAGTGGCGACTTTACCTCTTTCACCACCTCAATCATTGCAAGCCTGATAAGGTCTGAGGCCGTCCCTTGAATAGGGGCATTGATTGCAGCTCTTTCACCAAATTTTTGAAGCATTTTATTTGATGACTTTAATTCATCAAGCTCTCTTTTTCTCCCAAGCAACGTTGTAGTAAAAAAGTCTTTCTTAGCCTGCTCAATCGTTCCTTCAATATAATCCTTCACTCCTGGAAACTTAGTGAAGTAACTTTCAATAATCTCTTTTCCCTCTTTTCTGGAGATTCCTAAGGTCTCAGCTAAGCCATACGCTCCCTGTCCATAAGCTATTCCAAAGTTTACAGCCTTAGCCATACGCCTTTGCTCTGTTGTGACGTCAGACAAGGCCACATCAAAAACTTCCGCAGCAGTTCTTGCGTGAACATCTTGTCCATTTAAAAAAGCCTCTACAAGTCCCTTATCTTTAGTGATATGTGCAAGAATTCTAAGTTCAATTTGAGAATAATCTGCAGAGATTAAAACATGCCCTGGTTTTGCAATAAAAGCCTTTCTAATCCTTCTCCCCTCCGCTGTACGAATTGGAATATTTTGAAGATTTGGATTAACACTAGAAAGCCTTCCTGTTGTTGTCAGAGCTTGTTTATAAGTTGTGTGAACTCTTTTTGTTTTGGCGCTTACAAGTTTTGGAATTGCATCAACATAAGTGGACTTAAGTTTACTCAATTCTCTAAACTCAATAATTTTTTCACAAATAGGGTGTTCACTTTTAAGCTTTTCTAAAATATCTGTGTTTGTTGAAAATCCCGTTTTTGTTTTCTTAATAGGAGCAAGCCCTAAGTCTTCAAATAAAACTTTTGCCAACTGCTTTGGGCTTGCAAGGTTAAATGGTTTTTCAACCATAGCATGCACATCTTCTGTAATCTTAGAAATTCTTCCACCAAGTTCTTCACTATGAGAGAAAAGCATTTCTTGATCCAATAAAATTCCTTGAAACTCCATGTCCAACAAAATTTTCATCAAAGGAAGGTCCATTTCCTTATAAAGCTTTAAGGGTTCGCCTTTTAAATCTGATGACACCTGGTCATAAAGTTCTAGCTGAGCCTTATGAAGCGCTTTTGCTGTTAAAAGATCTGACAAGTCTTCTTCACAAAAATGTGCATAAGCTTTTTTAAAATCCCATTTATCAGACACTAAGGAGTAACACATAAGTTTAATGTCATCTGTGACCTTTAAGTCTGACACCCCAAGTTTTCTAAAAAAGCTCTTTAGACCAAAACCGAGAAAGTTTAAATCCAAATCTTTTATGGCCTTTCCAATCGCTAACAGGTCTTCTGGCTCATAAGGAAGAGAGTGGTACTTTCCATGTGAAGAGACCAAAAGCTCGCCTCTATCAGAGTCTATATAAAATACAGACTCCCCTTCCTCAAAGTGCTTACTTAAGTCTTTAGCTTTTTTAAGCTCTACAACTTCAACATCAGTCTCTTCTGCAGAGTCACCTTCTTCTGAATTATTTGATTTTTTAAAATTCTTTAAGAACTTCTCAAACTCAAGTTCTGTAAAAAGCTCTTCTAAGTCTGCCTGGTTAATCTCTGTTAACAAAGCTTCATCTTTTTCTTTTAAAAGATCCAAATCAGTCACAATACTCACAAGCTTTTTTGACAAGTAAGCTTCATCTTTACTCTCTGTTAACTTCTTAAGAGTAGCTCCTTTTGTTTTGTCTAAATTTTCATAGACTCCATCAAGATCATTAAAGTCATTTAACAGCTTTTCAGCTCCCTTGGGCCCTATACCTCTAACTCCTGGAATATTATCACTACTGTCTCCAACAATGGCCAAATAATCTATAAACTGTTCAGGAGTGACCCCCCAGCGCTCTTTAACAGCAGACACATCCATTGTCTTACTTTTCATAGGATCAAACATAACAACATCTTTATTAATCAATTGCGCAAAGTCTTTATCCCCACTAACTATAACAACCTCAAAGTCGTTAGCTGTTCCCCAGTGAGAAAGTGAGCCGATCACATCATCAGCCTCATAGCCCTTCATATCTATTTGTGGAATTCCTAAAACACTCGTGAGCTTTTCAATGTATGGCATTTGTAAAGCCAAGTCTTCAGGCATATCTGATCTATTCGCCTTATACCTTGGGTCCAGCTCTTTTCTAAAAGAAGGTTCTTTTCTATCCCTACAGTAAACCATATGACTTGGCTCAAAGTCCTTTAACAACTTTATTGTCATTGATAAAAAACCATAAAGAGCATTTGTTGGAAGCCCTTCTGAGTTTCTAAGTTCACGGATTGCAAAAAATGCTCTAAAAAACATTGAGCTGACATCAACAAGGTATAATTTCTTTTTCATAAAAATCACTATAAGACTTATCAGCTCTATTCTTAAGAGCTTTTAAAGATTTGACGCAATCCTATTTATTATTCTCTAAATACTTTAAAAAAACTGATTCTTCTATATAAGAAGACCCCTTATTCACGCCCATCAACGCTGAACTGTATATACTTGCATCAATCAATTGTTGCTTAATTTTTGTTGCCTCAATAGTAAAGCCTAAACTTTGAGCCTTTAGTATCATCTTTGAAACCTGTGCTGCAGCTAAAGAAGAGGCACCGTGAGGGTTGTTTTCCCAAACCAACTCTCTTTTATATGGATATAAGACAAGAAGGTCATCCGCCTTATTTGCAAGGTCTATAATACTTCCATAGTTTACACTCAGTCCGTGATATGAGGCCAACCGTCCATCATTATTTAAAGCTGTAACTGAAATTACATTAGCATAACTTGTTGAATAAGTTGCTGGACAAAATGGAGTCTCTGCTGTGTCCAGACCTGCATTTCCAGCAGATACAACAAACACTACATCAGGGTAGGCTTTAAAAACCTCTCCCCATTCATGTTCTTCAACAGGATCCCAACCACACGCTGAACCAAAACTCATATTTATCAGTCTCACCCCGTGTTTATAAAAATTTCCAACTACCACATGTGGATCAAATTTATAAAAGCTGTCCATTGCTCTTCTTGCAAAGTAAACCTCTACATCCTCTAAGTCTTTAATAATCCTACTTGCTACTCTTGTTTCATGGTCTTCGTTCCCCGTCTCTCCTGGTGAGTACGCTCTTTTAATAATCCTATCTATAGGCCTTGCTGTTCCTAAAGCTTGATCCATCCAAGTAGGGAACCCAACCGAGTTTAAGCCTTGAAGAAGGTCTAAGTCTTTTAAGTAGGACTCAAAGGTCCAGTAGACATCTTTATAAACCCTGCTTAAAAGAACCTCTCTTTTAAGTAAGTCTTCTTCAAAATCACGCCTGAATGCAACCTTATCTGCAAAGCCTGGGTGGTTATAGTCTATACCACTACCAATCACACCCACCTTAAATTTAATATCCTGAAGGGGTTCTAGGTAGTTACCATAAATGGTCTGTAACGGAATTATGTCAGAGGCCTCTGAAACAACAGCGTCTCTTTCGATTAAGATCTGAGACTCAACCCCGCTAAACCAAAAAACCTTTCGCTTACCATTACTTTCGTTTCCATTTCTTCCAAGGATACGAACAAAGTCTTTTTTCCCATTACTTGTCTTTATTAAAAATTGGGCTTCACCTTTGAAGGTACCTATTTGCTTTTTAAGGGTAAGGGCTTTATCCCCTCCCTCTCCATACTCCACTGCCAACTCATAAGGACCATCAACAGGATGTCTTCCACTTGCCGACCTAACTCCAACAAGAACTTCAAAAGAAAATTTGTTCTGATCAATTTTAGTAACACTAAGTAAATTCTCAGAGTCACTGTAATATGATTGCACAGGGCACAAAGTCTTAACTTCAGCTGCGTAGCTCCTGTATCCCTCGACAAACTCTTCTACTGAGTCTGGAAAGCTTGACAAGGAAAACCTCTCAAGAATGTTATATAAGACATAACGCTTCCTAGAAGAGCTATAAGCCCGACTATAGTGACACCCTTTTGAATCTTTAACCTCTGGCATTTCAAAGAAAGGACTCCCAAAAGAAATCTCTAAAAAAGCTAAGTTAAAAATTAAAAACCAAAAGACTAAACGCATAGTCTAAGAGATGCAGTCTTCATTCCATGAAACACCCACCTCTAAAGTACCCTATTCCATCTCACCACACTGTATTAAGTTATCTTTACATTAGTGACAATTATCGTCACGATTCTTGATCTGAGAAGATAAAGACTAAATCCCCTTCTTTAACAAAATCAAATTTTTCTTTAATCTGTTTTTCAATGAATTTGGGGTCATTTACCTTTTCAAGCTTTTTCTTTAAGTCTTTAGAGCTTAGCTCAACAGCCTTGATTTCTTGAGAAATTTTAGCCTGGTACGTTTTCATTTTAAAGTACTTAAAAAAGCTTCCTCTAATAAAGAGAGTAAATATTAAAAAGCATACGCAAGCAATAATTGTGTATTTAGTATTTGATAAAATGCTTGAAACAAACTTCATACTAAAGATTGTTTCAAGGATTTAGCTTAAAAACAAGCTGATACTACTGAAAATAACTTAGTGATTTTTTCCATGTGTCAGCAGGAAGATCTTCAGCAATACGAATCAATTCGTTGTATTTTGCCGTTCTCTCACCTCTACATAGGCTTCCTGTCTTAATCTGGCTGCAATCAAGCCCTACACAAAGATGTGAGATTGAAACATCCTCCGTTTCACCACTTCTATGAGACATTACCGTTTTAAAGTCACTTCCATGCATAAGCTCAACAGCTTTTATAGTTTCTGTAACCGTTCCTATTTGGTTAGGCTTTACTAAAAGTGCATTTGCTGATTTTTCTTCTAAGCCACGCTTAATGCGCTCAACATTAGTTACAAAAAGATCATCCCCAACTAATTGGATTTTATCTCCGTAAGCTGCTTGAGCATTAGCCCAACCAGACCAGTCTTCTTCTGAAAACCCGTCTTCAATACTAATAATCGGATACTTTTCAATCATCTCTTTATAAACGTTAGACATCTCTTCAGAGCTTAAATCTTTTCCTTCAAACTTATATTTTTTAGCCGCTTCATCATAAAACTCTGTAGCAGCCACATCCATTGCAAGAAAAATCTCTTTTCCTGGAATATAACCAGCTTCTTTAATCGCTTCCATTAAAAGGTCTAAAGCTTCAAAGTTACTGCCAAGTTCAGGCGCAAAACCACCCTCATCACCAACAGCAACAGACTTACCTTTTGCTGCTAGTATTTTTTTAAGGTGTTGGAAGATTTCAGCCCCTGCCCTTACAGCATCAAAGAAAGTTTCTCCACACTTTGGAACAACCATAAACTCCTGAATATCTAAACCGTTATTTGAATGAGCTCCGCCATTTAAAACGTTCATTAAAGGAAGAGGCAGTCTGTAGTCCCCACCTTTATGAAAAAGCTCATAGTATGAAACGTTTTTTTCCATAGCTTCTAACTTTGAAAAAGCTAACGACAGTCCTAATAAAGCGTTAGCCCCGTAGTTTGATTTATTCTTTGTTCCCTCAGCATTTAACAGCCATGAGTCAAATTCACCAAAAGTATCAAAAGCCTGCCCTTTAAATTTATCAAAAAGCTTAAACGCATTATCTTTTGCCTTTAAAACACCTTTTCCTAAAAACTTTGTTTTATCACCATCTCTAAGCTCATGAGCTTCAAATGCTCCTGTTGAAGCTCCTGATGGCACTGCAGCTCTGGAAGTCAGTCCGTTTTTTGACGTCATTTCAACCTCTAGAGTAGGGTTTCCTCTTGAGTCTAGTATCTGTCTCGCTTTTACACCCGTTACAACAATACTCATAAAATCTCCTTGCTTTGCTATTAATGCTCTAAACTTAAACCAATCTGCTCGCCGTCTTCTGAAGGCGTTATGGTTTTTGACACCACTTGCTGGTCAATCAATCTGCTTTTTATGTCTTCAACTTTTTGACTATGAAGCCCTTGAAGCTCATCCCAATTTAATCTCTTTAAAGCTTCTTTAAACCACTTCTTCTTACCTGATTCAGCCTTTAATAAAGAAACCAACTGTCTAGATCTTAAAAAGTAATCACTTAAAACTTTTAAATCTTCTACTATTTTTTGACTGTCAAAATCAGGAGCACTAAAGTTTTCAGCTTTTAATTTAAAGTCTAAAATTTCACTTTGTTGCCTTTGGATGATTTCAACTGCTTCTTTATAAATCTCAGGTTTAAAATTTACAGGCTCCTTCTTCTCTTCAAAGAAAGAGTCTTGCTTCTTTGACCAATCAATAGAAACTAAGTTTCCTGACCAGGTTACTACAGATGAATCAGCACCTACATACTTAGAAACAACCTCTAAAGCTCCAGCTAAATAATCTGCCACTAAAGGCATTTCATCTGTAGATAGAGACACCTTAAAACTTGAAGCCTCAGTCGCTCTGTTGACCCATTCAAAGTCTAAACTAGGACGGATAAAATAGGACAAGAATCTTTGTGGATGCTCATAAATTTCAGCAGGCGATTGTAAGATTCGTAAAACTTGATCAAGCAGCCCCCAGCCCCTTATATCAATTGCATTTAAAGCAATTTCTTTTGGGTAAAACTCTGGATAATCTTTTGAAATAAGGTCTAAAAACAACTCTACTTTTTCAGCCGGAATCCACATTTCAGAGTCGAGTGCTTTGTGGGCAGATAGCCCAGCTTGCTCTAGGTAATCACCCACAAGAACCCCTTGTGTTTCCAGTTGCATACACACTGAATTGGTTATTTTACCGTTTAACTCTAGACCTGCTGATTCCACATAGATTTGTTATCTGTGTTTTGGAAAACTGTCATCTTTAATAATATTAAGACTACCTTAAGCTGCCTTTTTATTAAACAAACTTCTCGGAAACGGAATTCCATTATCTTCAATCTCACTCATGAATGTTGGAACATTTGCAGGCTCTAATTGCCCCTTAAGCTTCCCGTCGGGCTGCTTAATAAGTCTACTCATCCTGAACACGTCCATATACTCATAATTCCCTTTATCATCCATCCCTAAGACCTCAGTAATACTAGCAATTCTTCTGCTACCATCAGAAAATCTTGAAACCTGAACAATAAGATCTACAGCTGCAGAAATTTGCTGCAGTAAAGCTGTTTCAGAAATCTTTGCATCGCCACTCTGCGCCAGAGCCTGGAGCCTAGTTAAAGACTCAGATGCTGCATTTGCATGCACAGTTCCCATGCAACCTTTATGGCCCGTACTCATTGCCTGAATCAATTCAAGAGCCTCAGACCCCCTCACCTCTCCCACAATAATTCTATCAGGACGAAGACGAAGGCTTGAAATCACAAGATCTCTAATACTTACTTCTGTATCCCCACGTTCATTAGCCATTCTTGTTTCAAAAAACACAACATGCTCATACTCAACTTTTAACTCCGTGGAATCTTCAATAACAATGATTCTTTCCCCAGGGGGAATTCTTGAAGTTAGCAGCCCCAACAATGTTGTTTTACCAGAACCTGTTCCACCACTCACTAAGATGTTTTTACCTAATCTCATTGCCGCATCTAAGAACTGCGCACCCTCAACAGTGATCGCACCAAGTTGAACATATTTTTTAAAAGTCATTTCTGATTTAAAAAACTTTCTGATTGCTACAGTAGTCCCTTTTCGTGACATTGGAGGTAAAACTGCATGTATTCTTGATCCATCAGGAAGTCTTGCATCAAGTCTTGGCTCCACATCAGTAATTCTTCTTCCAACCGATTGAGCAATAGCATTGATAGCTGCACGAAGAGCGTCTTCATCAGGAAATCTAGCATCAGCTAGAACCATCTTACCACCACGCTCTACAAATATTTCATCTGGCCCATTAATTAAAATCTCTGACACCCCATCATCTTCTAAAAGATGATAAATCGGAGCTAAGTTATTCTTAATGGCGGCCTGGAAAACGCCTTCAGCTTCATTTTTTTCTTCATCACTCATACTGTATTCATCGGCACTTAAAAGGGTTATTTTAATAAAGAAACCTCTAAAGCTGGCCTATAGTCGCCCCTTAAAGAGCGCCTGCAAGTAAAGCTTCTATTAAAAACATAGCCCACCAGAGTTTACACTAAGAAACAGTTCTCTAAAGAGGTAAACATCACTCACCCCATGAGAGCTCACCTCAAAGCTTTTGGTAAGTATTTCAAGGTAAATTTGCATTAAGATATATATTGTAGTATTATATATCTTGAGGATATATAATGATTGATAAAGCTATTATAGAGTTTGATGAATTTTTATCTAGAAAAGGTCTCAACTTTGAAGGTGTTATTATTGGCGGAGCAGCCTTATTAATTCTTAAGATCTCAGATCGTCAAACAAGAGATGTTGATTGTCTTTATCCTGAAATTCCAGATGAAATAAAACAAGCATCAATTGATTTTTCTAGAGATTCAAAAACAGTCCAAGTAGAAGAAGACTGGCTGAACAATGGACCAAGTTCACTGGTCAAGTCACTACCTCAAGGATGGGAAAAAAGGCTTCAGCCACTCTTTAAAGGAAAAGCTTTAAGTTTAAATACTCTTGGCAGGGCCGACTTACTTAAGACAAAACTCTTTGCTTACTGCGACAGAACTGACCCAGATTTTTCTGATCTATTAAAGTTAAAACCCACGGCTAAAGAAATTTTAGACTCTAGCACTTGGGTTAAAAACTGTGATGCAAACCTACAGTGGCCAGAACATGTGGAGAAAATGTTTAATCTTCTAAAAGAGGCCTTAAATGAGTAAGCTCTCGCTCAATCAAAAACTTAATTTTATTGGTGTTCGCCTGGCCAACACCCCTAAGGCAGTAACAGAAAAACAATGGGTAGACATTGAAGAGACTCTTTACGAGGCCTCAAAAGAGGTGGAAAATGACAGCCGGCTGTTTATGCTCTTATGTAGTTGGGTTAAAGTACACGGAGCTTATGTTGTCATAGAAAAACTCATGAAACTTCAAAAAAAAGAAGAGTCAAAATGGCTAGTAGCACTAGCCATTTATGCTGTAGAAGAAAAATTTCATAAATGGAGAAGCCTTGTTAAAAAGGTCAAAGGGAAACACTCTCTATCTACTGTTTCAATTGCAGAGCAATCAATAAAATTTAAAGGTGCCGAGAGCGCTTTTTATAAAAATGGTTTTTTAATTGCAAAAGGCAGTATCAGAGCTAGAGACGTAGATGTTGCTACTAAAGAAAAACTAATAAATGAAAACCCCCAGTACAAGAACCGTTTTATATATGGAGCTAACTGGAGATCAGATATCATAACAGCTATTGAGATGGGCTATGAAAACCCCTACAGGATCACAAAGGCAACAGGCTGTAGCTACCCATCAGCTCATAAAGTTTTTAACGATTATAAACTCGCCTCAGGCTTATAAAAAAACTCCCTACAACTTAAAAATATAAGGTGTAGGGTTAAGCTACTAATTTGATTAAATTTTTCATCCGAGGGCAGAATCTAAAATCTGCCGTAATGAATACAGCTCTTGATCCAGAGAAAGTGTACTTCTTACTGTCTAGACTGTTGGACTTGCTCTTTATTCATTCTAATAATTACATCTTCACATCCATCACATACAGGTAAAATATAAGATTCAAACTCGACATCCCCACTAAAGCCCATATATTTATCAAAATCATCATTAGCTTTTATGATGTTTTCATACGCACCTATGTCTCCATCCGAAGGAGTCATGGAAGAGTAATTTTTATCCCATGGGTGTGTATGGATATGAATAACTTTTTTAACTCGACCACCTCTGTTTTCAACATCTGAATAATCTCTGGCCTTTACCCAATCTTCAGTGTCAATTCTTGCATACTTATTTGAGGTAAACTGTATAGCTGCCGTGCTCCCATCTTCATACTCAACGATATACCCCGCATATTCTCTATTTCTTGCGTTACCAGGGCTGGACAACCGTCTTAACTTTTTAAAAAAATTTCTTGTCTTTCTTGGTAAGCCGCTTTGCTTTTCATAAGAGTGCACAGCCTTCCAGGTTTTACCTGATGGTGTAACACCATTAGAAGTAATTACTTCTCCAGGATGATCTTTTGCAATTTGGAGTAACGAATCATTTGCAGACTCTTTTGCAAAACTTGTTGTTTCACTTGCGCTAATAGTATTATTTCGAGAAGCAACTCGCCTTGAATACTGCTTTACACTCGCTCTTCCAAGTTTTTTAACGGCAAAAGCAGAAAGTCCTGCGCCACCGGTTAAAACACCCATAGCTATTTCACATTGCAAAGCTTTTCTGTCTCTCTCTTTATAACATTTAATAGACTGAAAGCTCCCTGATATTTGCTCAATAATACCTGTTGAGTTTTTTAGCAACGCTTCTCGCAGTTCTTTTTTACCTCGAGTTTGTCTCTCTACACAGTCATTAAACTCTTGAACCTTTGATTTATTTGGCAGCAAGGCATTTCTTGTTTCAGCTACAAGAAACTGTATGGGCATGAGATACGCTGTCATGCTACCTCTTAATTGATTTAAGTTGTGATCACAAGATGACTTAATACTTTGAATGTCTCTTTGAAACTGAACTTCTCTTGCTTTTCTTTCATCCTGTCTTCTCTTAATGTCTAACGCCTGAGTATTTAAACGAGATGCTTGAGAGCGGTACGTATTGCGAGTTTCAGGCAAACGTATACAGCTCCTTGCAGATTGAACTTTTTTTAGCGCCTCTTGGCGACATGTTTGTGCTCCTTGCGGGTTTGTATGAGGATTTGTTTGTGTAACATCAGTTGGACATTTCTGGTCAACGTATGTGTTAAAATCATTTGGACCAACACTACACTTCTCCCTAAGAAACTCGTTACTTAAATAAGATTTAATTTCCTGAAGACTTCCATTTTGAGAAACATAAGCAAACGAACTCTTATCAGCTGGAATTGTTGCCAGCATGCCTCTTAGAGCCATTTCCCCAATAAAAATTGGAAAAGCCACTAATGCATCCGCACACCCTTCCAATGTTCCCAATGAAGCTAGGCTAGAGCAGTTATTTGGATCTCTTAGCTCTTCTGAGCCAGGCTTAGGCGTGATTCCCCAGGCTTCCCAGCTTGAATTACATTCAGTTAAAATATCTATGTTTTTTTGTTTCGCTTCAGGAGTACATTGGTTTACTTCATTAGAGCTTGCAACTTGTGGCGGTGAATTCTGATTAGAACCTGCTAACTCATATGAATTGGCATTTACTGCTAAGAGCAGCAAAAATATGAAAGTAAACCTAGGAACAAAAATCATTGTCTCTTTATCGATCAATTCTGGTCTTTACTATAGTAACCGTACGAAAAGTATTCGGGTGAAACGTATCAAAAAAAGACACTAAATATAAACCTCACTAAGCTCACTCTTAGCACTCTCTAAGTAAATCTCAGTGGTTTGAAGTGTTGAATGCCCAAGTCTGTCTTTAATCTCTTTTAAACTAGCTCCATTTTCTAGAGCATGAGCACCGTGCGCATGTCTAAACTTATGTGGTGAAACCACATAACCAAGCTTTGCCTTCACGGAGAGTTTCTTTAAAAGATCATATAGAGCAATGTATGAAATACCCTCATCTGTGTTTCTTCTTAAGTTTCTAAAAAGCGGAGCTTTTGATTTATACCCATCGAGCTCTTTTAGACGCTTGAATAAATCAACCGGGATGTTTCCAAACCTTGTTTTTGATCCTTTACCTAAAACTGTAAAGACGACTTTTTCTTTTTTTGGTTTTTTAAAACTGAGGAATGTAAGTGAGAGCGCCTCGCCAGCCCTAAGTCCAGTGACATAAAGAAACTCTATCAACAATTTATCACGGTCATTATCACAAACTTCAATAAGTCTTTTGATCTCATCTAAACTTGGAATTCGGTTTAAAAATTTTGTTTTATCCACCTTCATTTTTTTTAAAGCAAAAGTCGGATCAGATGTTATGTAACAATCCTTCACTAAAAATTTAAAAAGAGATGATAGAGCTGATTTGTGAATAGCTTTAGTAGATGCACTTTTATTTTTAAATTCTGACTTTAGGTAGTTTTCAATGTGCTGTGATTCTATATCTGAAATCTTAAAACCCTCATAAAAGCTAAAAAATGCTCTGATGACTTCTTTGTATCTTTTTTGAGTTTGAAACGACAAAGGGTTCAAGAAAGTAACAATCTTAAGGTTATCTTTTATGACAGTCTTCTCTGGGATACCTGGATGTGGTTTTACAATAGAATGTAAAGCCGCAGCTTTGCTGCTTTTTCTTAAACGTCTACTCTTAGCTTGTTTAATCACCCACAACTCCCCTCTTAAAACTTACACTCGCAAGATCAAAGCTTTTTAAGCGCTCAAAACCCCACTTTTCGATCAATATTTAACTTCAAATTTTACCCCAAAGTCTGAACAAAGAGAATATGTATTTTATTCAGTGAGACTAGCTTCAAATGCTATGTCATATATAAATTCTTAATCACTGAAAAAACAATTCTATACCGACTGAACTTTAACTGAAGCTTGATAAATATCTTCAAGCTCAACTTCTAGTTTAGCTAAAACTGTGTTTACAAAAACAACAGGATCAACACCTAAGTCCTTTAATCCAATTGCCGCTACAGGAGCACCTTCTGAGTCTACATTAACCCCAAAGTGAATGAGGCTTGATAAAGTGCTGACTGTTGCAATAGAGACATTTAGTTTTTTTCCATCAATATAAATGTCGTCGCCCTTTCTCTGACAAGACACCTCAGATAAACCCTCTAAAACATCTATTACAATTTCAGCCATAAGCCTTTGAATACAAATTCCAAAAAAAATGTCTTTATGGAAAAACTCACATAAAAAATGAACCATTCTCTTAGATTTAATGAAATCTTCTGTCACGCGGTCTTCAGCATCAACCAAATCATCTGTTTTAACATCACAAGGCCCTATCCATGACAAAACCCCGTCACCTTTGAGCCCTTTTTCATATAAAAAAAGTGACCTAAGCTCAGGCCCCTTATAAGAAAATTCTTCTGTTAAAAATTTAGTTGTAATCATAAAACACTCTCTCTTCTTGCACTTAAATATCTTTTACAAGATTCACAAATACCACAAATCTCATCACCATTTTTATAACATGGCCAAAGCTTTTGAAAATTCACATCAAGCTTTTTACCAAGTTTCACAATATCGACTTTTTTTAGATCCACTGTAGGACTTACAACTTTAACAAGTCCCTTTGTTGAAGACTCTAAAGCTTTGTTTGTATCTTCAATAAACTTTTTTGAATTATCCGGAAACGTCTGAGCTTCTTCTAAATTAAAGCCTAAAATTATATGATCTATTTTTTTTGCTTCAGCAATAGAGGCTGCCACATTAATAAAAAGACCATTTCTATTAGGCACCCATACAGCACTTGCTGTTTCTTTAGAGGTTTGAGCGTTTTTAATATCTACTGAATCACCCTGAGGGACTAAAGTGTCTGTGTTGTTTAAAGCTGATCCTGAAACATCACCTAAAAACCTTAAATCAATTTCTGAAAAACTTACTCCAACTAAACCAGCAAAATACCTTGATGCTTTTCTTTCTTTTTCTAATGCTTTTTGACCGTAGTTAAAAAAAACAGCTTCAACTGAGCTATACTCTTTTTCCGCCCACAACAATGAAACTGTAGAATCCAAACCCCCACTTAAACAAACCCTGTCTCTTATACACATCTNNAAGCTGAAGCGTCTCTGTTTTTCTAAAGAAGTTAACATTTGGATTAACATAAAAGTTAAACTTATAATTTACGTAGTTTTGTGACTCTATCATTAAGGCCACCTCATGATCTTTTGCCGGAGAAAACCACAAAACATCAAAAGTCTTACCTTTTTTATCAGACACTAAAAGCTTGTAGTGCTTATCTTTAAGTTTTCTCACTGATGCAATTTCTAAATCTGAAACCTTAAAAATAGGCTGCTCAAAACCCACACCAAAAGGCTCTAAGTGCTTTAACCAGCTTAAAAACTCTCTATTTAACTCTTCTAAATAAACTTCACAGTCATATTTAGGGCCAAAAGCAATATTAGCCTCTTTTGTAGAAAAGTCCTCTAAATACATACTAAGTTCATTCTTAAACTGTGCAGCTTTTTCAAATTTAAGCTCAAAACCCGCAGCTTCAGCATGCCCACCAAACTGAATTAAGCTTGGACAAAACGACATCATTTCTTTTAATGACAAGCCCGTCTTTGCCGGCAGCCTTGCACTTCCAACAATTTGACCATTAGCCAAAATACTACCGATAAAAGCTGGAGCCCCATACTCTTCAACAACTCTTGTTGCTATAAGACCCATAACACCTGGGTGAATATCTTCTGAAACAAAGAAACAAACCCCTTCAGGAGTGTTTTCTTTAAAGTACTCAATTGCTTCTTTGAGCCCTTCTTCTAAAGATTTAACTCTTTTTTCATTAACCAAAAAAGCTTCTGCCACTAGTTTTTCTGCAGTTTCTCTATCTTCTTCAATTAAAATAGTTGTTGGCCTAAGCTCTGTATCTAAACGTGAAAGAGAGTTTAGTTTTGGAGCTAATTTAAACCCAATATCACTTGAACTGATCTGCTTACCCATAAGTTCAGACCTAGCTTTTAAAGCCAACAACCCTGGTCTTTTAGTGCTTGAAAACTTCTTTAAACCACTTTTAACTAAAACTCTGTTTTCTTTAATCAAAGGAACCATGTCTGTAAGAGTTCCTATTACAAAAAGATCTAGTAAGGAGTCTAAGCTAAAACCTTGCTTAATTTCTTCACCTGAATCTTTTAAATACTTTGCAAGACCGTACACTAAGTAAAACGCAACGCCCGCACCACATAAATGGCCCAGGCCCGCCGTGCACTCTTTAGTGTTAGGATTAATCACTGTTAAAGCCTCAGGCAGTGTTGCATCTGGAAGATGGTGGTCTGTTAAAATAACATCTAACCCCTCATCTTTTGCATAAAGACATGTCTCATGAGCGGTAATTCCAACATCAACCGTCACAATTACTGACACACCTTTTTCTTTAAAGTAATCAACTCCAGCTTTGTGAAAACCGTAGCCTTCAGCAAGCCTTCTTGGCTGATAGATCTCAATATCATTAAAGCCAAGCTGTCCAAAACCATCAAATAAGATTGCTGCAGCCGATGAACCATCTAGATCATAGTCACAATAAATTCCTATTTTCTCATTATTCTTTAAAGCTTCAGAAAGCCTAACACAGCCCTGATCCATCCCATTTAAAACAAATGGTGATTTTATATCTTTCATGGAAGGGTTTAAAAATTCTAATTGGTCGTCTTGATTTAAAAAGCCTTTGGCTTTTAAAAGTCTTGATACAAGCTCAGGGATATAAGTTCCAGTAGATTTATTCTGTTGCATATTCTGCTTCTGAGCCTGTGTTTCCAAGTTTCACCTCTCTAAAGGCTATTAGCCTTTAGATGAAATTAGTTTATCAAAAAAGATTGTTAACGGAGATGCTACATAAATTGAACTGTAAGTTCCTACAACAACACCAATTGCTAACGTGAACGCTAAATCTTTAATTACTCCAGTACCAATGAAATATAAACAAGCTACTGCAATTAAAGTTGTGATTGATGTTAAAACTGTTCTTGATAAAACATCATTGATTGATCTGTTTACAACAAACTCTAAAGCTTTTTGCTTATATAAAGGAATGTTTTCTCTAATTCTATCAAAGTTAACAATCGTATCGTTTAACGAGTAACCAATGATTGTTAAAATCGCAGCTAGCGTTTGAACATTCACTTCTTTTCCTAAAAGAGAGAAAACACCAAGAGTGATGATTGCATCATGGAATAAGCAAATCACTGCACCTGGAGCAAACTGATAATCAAATCTGAAACCTACATAAATAAGAATCATGATTAAAGAGTAAAAGATTGCAAGCATTCCATTTGATCTAAGCTCTGCTCCAATCTGTGGACCTACAGAGTTTACACGTCTAAGTTCTGCTCCTGCATACTTTGTCTTTAAACCTTCTGTAACCTTCTTAACCGTTTGGTTAACAAGAGCTGTTGTTTCAGCTTGGTTTGCACCTTGAATAGACTCTGTTCTGATTAAAAACTCATTGTCTTCACCAAAAGCTTGAACTGAAGCCTTCTCCAACCCTAAGTCCTTTACTAGGCTTCTAATCTCATCAGCCTGAACTGCTTTATCAAACTTTACTTGAACCTCTGTACCACCAGAAAAATCAATCCCGTAGTTAAAACCTTTTGTAAAGATCAAAGCCAGTGAAAGAAGCACTAAAAGTAAAGAAACACCACCAAAAACAGGAGCTTTCTTTACAAATTCCATTTTTCCTCTATCTAAATTATTTTTGCTCATCTTAATACCCCTTTAACCTTACGCTCTTCTCTTAGCAGGAAGTAAACTTGTAACACCTTTTGAAACCAATAACTCAACAACTGTTCTTGTTAAGAAAATCGCAGTAAACATTGAAGTCGCGATCCCCCAAATAAGAGTTACAGCAAAACCTTTAATTGGGCCTGTTCCGTAAAACATTAAAACTAAACAAACAGCAGCTGTTGTGATGTTTGCATCAAAAATCGCAGAGATTGCGTGGCCAAAACCATCTTTAATCGCTGCTCTGATTCCACTACCTTTAAATAGCTCCTCTTTAATTCTTTCAAAAATAATCACGTTCGCATCAACAGCCATACCAACTGTTAAAACAATCCCTGCAATACCAGGTAAAGTTAACGTTGCGCCTAAAGAAGTTAAGATTGCAAGAATCAAAAAGATATTCACAGCTAGTGCAAAACCTGCAACAGCACCTGCTAACCTGTACCAACCAATCATGAACACTAATACAAAAAGAAGCCCAACAAGACCAGCTTTCTTACCAGCTTCAATGCTATCAGCACCAAGAGTTGGACCTACTGTTCTTTCTTCTAATTGCTCTAAAGCTGCTGGCAAAGCACCGGCTCTTAAAACATTTGTTAAGAACTCAGCCTCTTGTTGAATGTCTTGTCCACCACCTAAAGTGATCACTCCACCTTCTCTTAAACGGCTTCCTATGTTTGGAGCTGACATTACAACTTTATCTAAAATGATAGCCATTGGCTTATCTACGTTGTCACCTGTAAGTTTAGCAAACTCACCTCTTCCATCACTTGCAACAGAGAAGTTAACAACCGGCTGGCCATACTCACCAACACCTACAAAAGCGTCTGCAATTTTATCACCTGAAAAAACCATATCGTTTTTAACAAGTACTGGACTTTTTCCATCAGTAATTTCTGTTACATTATCAAGTTTTTGAAACACAAGCTCTGTTTGAGCAGGAAGCTTTCCTTTTAAGTCTTGGTTAAGCCTTTTTACATAATCGATGTACTTTAAGCCACCCTCATTCTTAGTTCCGATTGTGTAACTTCCAGCAACCTCAGCTTCTTTAACCAACTGGTTAAGCTCAACAACTGTCATCTCACTTGAAACAATCATCTTCTCTAAACGAGCTGCTCTGTTAATAAGGTCTTTTGCCTGTTGGTAGTCTTTTTCATCAATACCAGGAAGCTGAACCACAATTCTTTCAGTTCCTTGAGCTGCAATATATGGCTCAGAAACACCGAATGAATCAATACGGTTTCTAATAACTTCAATTGCTTGAACAACGATTTGTTTCTTTATTGAATTCACATAAGTTTCAAAATATTGAAATGAAGCAACTCCGCCTTCAGAAACAACGTTTTGTAAAATCCCTGCATAGTTCGTGCTAATGTATGAGTTAATTGCCGTAGTGTTTCCAGTAAGTTCAATCTGTGGAGCAACACCATCTTTCTTAAATGAAATAGCTGAAACCGAACCTGGATTCTTCTTGTTTAACTCTTCTTTTAACAAGTCCCCTAGACGGCTTAGTTTTTCCTCTAGTACCCCCGGAGTGTCCACTCCAAGAACTAAATGAAGCCCTCCTTGAATATCTAGTCCATAAACTAAAGACTGAGCCGGCAACCAACTTGGCGCCTTCTCCTTAGACATAAGGTTCGGCGCAAAAATGTATGCCGAAACCAGTATAACCGCTACAATAATTCCCATTCGCGTTTTAAGGCTTTCTATCATTACTTCTTCTCCAAAAAAGACTAACCGTCTTAACGTTGTTTTCTTACTTTCTGTTTAAAACTTACTTGCTCTTGTCCTCAACAGCACTCTCTGTCACATGAGATTTTAAAACTTTAAGGCGCGTTTCTTCTGACACCTTTAAATCTACAAATTTTTCTGTAACCCCTACAATGGTGCCGAAAATCCCGCCTGCGGTCAAAACCTGATCGCCCTTCTTTAGGGCCTTTAAAAACTCTTGAGATTCTTTAGCTTTGCGTGCTTGAGGACGTAGAATTAAAAAATAAAAAACTAAGAACATTAGGGCAAAAGGAACCATTCCCATCCACCCTGGACTCTCCCCAGTTTGTTGACTTACAGCCTCTTGCGCTTGCGCAGTAGTGATAAATAATGTGATTAAATTGAACATATACAGCTCCAGTTTTTTGACGTTTTCACCATGAAAACCAACAACTTAAAGCCATACAATGAATTTTGAAAAATTATTAGCTAACGACTTGCGTTACTTTAGCCTTATAGTATTCAGCCCATCTGCCTTCTAATATAGCGCTTCTGCATTCAGCCATAAGTTCTAGATAAAAGTGTAAATTGTGAATTGTTAATAATTGTGCAGAAAGCATTTCTCCGCACGTAAAAAGGTGTCTTAAGTAACTTCTGCTATGATTTTGACATGTGTAACACTCACAGTTCTCATCAAGAGGTCTCGGGTCTTCTTTATTCTCCGCTCTTTTAATATTGATCTCTTCATTGTGGGTGAAAGCCTTACCATTTCTTGCAACTCTTGTAGGCATCACACAATCAAACATATCAATACCTGCATTAATTGAATGCAAAAGGTCTATCGGTTTCCCAACACCCATCAAGTACCTTGGTTTATCAGCAGGCATCTTAGGTGCAACTTCTGGGAGCACTTTGTACATAAGCTCCATTGGCTCTCCTACAGAAAATCCTCCTAAAGCATATCCCGGTAAATCAACTGAAGTGACTTGCTCTAAAGATTTAAGCCTATGAGGAACACTTAAACCCCCCTGAACAATACCAAATAAAAGAGAGTCTTCCCTTGTCATCTCTTCTTTACAAACTTTTAGCCATCTATGGGTTCGACCCATAGCACTCTCTAACTCTTCTTCTGTACAAGGGTATGGAGGACATTCATCAAAGGCCATAATAATATCAGAACCTAAATCCATCTGAATCTGCATACTTTCTTTTGGGCCGATAAAACATTTTCGCCCATCAATGTGACTTTTAAACTCAACACCTTTTTCAGAGATCTTTCTTAAAGCTGCCAATGAAAAAACTTGAAATCCACCACTGTCTGTTAAAATCGGCTTATCCCAACCCATAAACTTATGAAGGCCACCCATTTTCTTAATCAACTCATTTCCAGGTCTTAAATGCAGATGATAAGTGTTCCCTAAAATCACTTGTGAACCAACATCCTCTAAGCCCTGGTTCGTCATTGCCTTAACAGTTCCACGTGTTCCTACAGGCATAAAAATTGGCGTTTGAATGTCACCATGTGCCGTCGTTAATGTCGCTGCTCTTGCGTTCCCATCAGTCGCTTCAAGCTTAAAGTTACCAACCTTCTTCTTATCAGTTTCAACTATTTTTTCCATACACTTAAATCTCCATAAGAAAAAAGTCTAAATTCATTATCCACAGCAAACTTATACGCTGCCTTTGTATCTTCAACTCCATAAAAGGCCATCACTAAAGCTAATAGTGATGAGCCTGGTTGGTGAAAGTTTGTAAAAAGTCCTGAGACCCATTTAAACTCATACCCTGGTGTTATAAAAAGCTCAGTCTCTCCTGATTCATCAGCCGCATCAATAGAGCAAGACTCAATAGCTCTTAGAGCTGTTGTCCCAAGCGCCCATATTCTTTTTTTACTTTCTTTAGCTTTAACCAAAGCTTTTTTAGTTTTTTTAGACACAAAAAAAGTTTCTTTATGAAGCTTGCCCTCTTTAATGTTTTTTTCCTCTAAAGGTAAAAAAGTTCCAAGGCCCACATCTAAACTGACTTCTTCAACCACAACACCTCTATCTCTAAGTGCTTTTAAATTTTCATTTGAAAAATGTAAGCTCGCTGTAGGAGCAGCTAAAGAGTTTTGATTCTTCTTCCAGTCAATCTGATACCAGTCTTTATCGTCTTCTACTGCGTTTCTAGAGTCTCTTAGCTTTTGAATGTATGGAGGAATTGCAAACTCACCATACTCATCAAAATAATTCATACCTAAATCTTTATTAACACGAATCAGCTGAGGGCGGCCTTTTTGAATAAGTTCTCCTCTTACACCACCAGGTAAAACAAGCTCATGACCGACTTTAAACTTTGCTGATTTAAATAAAACCTCCCATTCAAACTGAGATTTTTTATTTAAAAATAAGAATTCAAGCCCTTCTGAAAAAACCCTACACGCTTTAACTCCAGAATTGTTAACAACCACAAGGTCTCCAGCCTCAACAGAATCAAAAGCTTCTTCAAGCTTAACTTCAACAGGCGAAGCTTCATCACCACCCATCAAAAGAACACGGCACGGCTCTTTTGGCTTAAGTGCGACAAGCTTGTCTGGATATGTATATTCTAATTCATCTGTATTCACGAAACTGTCATAAGCTTAAGCTCTTTTTATAGCAAGAAAAGCCCTTTAAACTGCCTTTTAATTGGGCTTTTAGGCAAACCCAAAGGCCTTACCCAAAATAAGTAATTCTCTAATTATTCCTCAGCAACACTGATGAATATCAGTGCCCAACAATTCAATTTAAGCCAAAGTCTCCCAAGTACAGGAGTGTCTTATGAACAACTTAGAGCTTTTAATGCCCGCCGGGTCTTCAAAAAAATTAGATCTAGCCCTAGATTATGGGGCCGACGCCGTCTACCTGGGGCCTCCATACTATAGCCTCCGCGCCCGACAAAACGATTTTCAAAAAGACAAACTTGGAGATTCCATCCAAAAAATTCACGATCAAAATAAAAAAGTCTATATGACGTTAAATATTTTTTCTCGTAATCGAAAACTCGGCTCTTTTGCTCAAGACATTAAAGACTTTGCCTACATGAAGCCTGATGCTTTTATCATTAGCGACCCAGGCTTAGGGATGATCGCCAGCGAGCTTGCACCTGAAATCCCGATTCACTTATCTACTCAAGCTAATTGTATGAACTGGAAGTCTGTGAAGTTTTGGCAACAAAGCCTTAACGTTACTCGCGTTATTTTAAGCCGTGAACTTTCCGTACGAGAAATCTCTGAAATTCATAAACGTTGTCCCGATATTGAACTTGAAGCCTTTGTTCACGGCTCTATTTGCATTGCTTACTCTGGAAGGTGCCTCCTCTCTTCTTATATGAACAATAGAGACCCCAACCAAGGGGTTTGTGACAACTCTTGTAGAGAGAAGTTCCAAATCTCTAGTAAAAAGGCACAAGAGTTTACACTTGAAGACACCATCAATAACCCTGGAGAGTTTTACCCTTTAGAAGAAGATGAACACGGCACCTACGTTTTAAACGCAAAAGATCTTTGCATGATTGAGCATCTAAAGGAGCTTGCAGACGCAGGAGTTGTTTCTTTTAAGGTTGAAGGACGAACAAAGTCTGAATTTTATAGCGCAATGATTGCAAGAGCTTATCGCGGAGCTTTAGACGATCTAAACAACGGACGCCCCTTTAACCCCTATTGGAAAGGTGAACTCAATAAACTTACAAACCGAGGTTACCACACAGCTTTTATGTTTGGAGACCCTAAAGACGGTGGACAAAACTATGAGTATAGCAACCGCCTTAATCAAAACGTAAAACTCTTAGGTGTTGTGCGAGAGTCTTCTCAAAGTCAGCCCCCACTAGTAGAGATAAAAAATAAAATAGCCTGCGGTCAAAAAGTTCGTTGGCTTTGCCCTGACGGAGCCGAAGGCGTTGTCGAAGTTGAAGGAATTGTTTCTCAAAAAGGGCAAGAAAAGACTGAGGTCCACTCAGGAGCCGGCCAGTTTTTTATAAAAACCAAGACTCCTTTTGAGGCTCCTTTGCGCTCTTTACTTATGACTCACGAGGAAAAAGGATCAAGTACTGATGGATAAGCTTAAATCTTACCGTAAAGAAATTGATTCTATTGATAAAGAAATTCTAAGTCTTTGCGTAGAGCGACTAAAACTTGTTGAAAAAGTTTGGGAACATAAGAAACAAAACAATCTAAAACTTAGTGACCACAGTCGTGAAGATGCTATTTACACAAAGTTTCAAAAGGGCCTTGCTAAGTTTAGCCCGCCACAAAGAGCAAAAAAATTTGCAGCAAGCCTTATTGGGTTAAAACCTAAACGCACCTCAAAAGCTTAAACTAATCCGCAACAGGAAGCTCACTAGGAACAACAAGTGGCGGCTCCCCTTTAGACTCAAAGCTTCGATCTGTTAAGCTTTTTAAGAATGCAACCAACGCCTTCACATCCTTATGCTTTAACTTAACACCACGAAGTTCTTCAGCCATAGTGCTCAAACGCGCCTCATTTCTTTCTTCTGATTGATCAACCAAAAGAGAGTAATCTACAGAAAAAGTAGACTCTGAATCCAAGTACCTTGAAGGGTTATGAAGAAACTTCTTCATAGTTTTTCTTGGGCGAATATGCTGGTAAATGACATCCTCTAATTTGTCATAAGAACCCGCGTGAAGCCATGGCCCTGTCACCTCTACATTTCTAAGGGTTGGAGTTTTAAACTTATATAAGTCACTCTTATTATTTGTAAGACCTGCTAAGCCTCTATCTTCTCCAACGTCATTTAAGCCTTCAATACTCTCTTTACCAGGGCCTAGTTGCGGCGCACATAGTGAATGGAAACTAAAGTCTGTCAGGTGTGGACCTGAATGACAGCTCAAACAATTCCCTTTACCTGCAAAAATTTTAGCTCCTTCAATTTGTTTAAAACTAAGTGATTTCTTTTTACCACTTAAAAATTTATCAAACGGTGACCTTCCTGCATCAAAAGCATAGATTTCAAAAGCTGCAATAGCGCGAGCTGCATGACCAAAATTAACCTCATCTAATGACTGCAACTCAGGGTACACCTTTAAAAAAAGTTTTTTATATTCTTGAATCCCACCAAGACTACCATCAAATTTACCAACTAATCTTTCTGTTAACCTCGCCCATACTTCTAAATTATCTTCAGCATCAGCGATTTCATTCTCTCCCTTAAGGCCTCTCATTTCATGGTGTGAGGTTACTGGAAACAACGCTTGAGCAGCGGCCACATTTCTAATCTGTGAGGCAAGCTTGGATGCTTCTGGCTTTTCCCCATTAATTTTAGGCTCTGGTGTTTTCAACCAGCCCTTAATTGGATCAATAGCAATACGCCCGTCCCACATTGTAGTGTGAAAACTTTTATAGCCAAGGTTAAATGCCGCCGGTGCATTTCTTGGAACAAAGTGCCCTTTATCAAGGTTTCGATCAGGCCCTAAACCGTTACCTCCAGCCCCCATCGGAAGGGGTAAACCGTCAGAACTCCCTAAGCTTGTATGGTGACAGGTCGCACATGAGATGTCTTTGTTGCCTGAAAGGATTTTATCAAAAAACAATAGTCTGCCTAGCTCAACAACCTCTAAAGACTCTCTGTCTATAGCTTCTTTATAAAGAGGCTTAACACCCGCTTTCTTAAACTGTTTTCGTAAATCAAGACTTGTCCCGTAAGATAATTGCGCTGATAAGATGACAAAAGAAAAAAGTAACACTGTATTGGCTTTAAACATGACCCACCCCTTTCCTCCAGTCTGAAACGGTGGGGGTACTTGGTCAAATTAAAGAACCTTAAAGTGATTAATATCAGGTTGAGTTTTGTCACATCAAAAGAAGGCCCTCTTTAACTTTAGCCACTCCGTGTTACTCCCCCTGGAAATGGAAAAGGAGTAAGTTCGGCCTACCTACAAACTTCACTTTTTGAAGTGAGGTTTCTTATTTTGTCATAAGAGGTGCTGCTAGATCTTTTTCTTAAAACAGACCAGTATCTTGCTCCACCAACCCATTTACCATCTGACCTTTTAGAAGCAACAACACCATCTCTCTTCACCCATCTATTTAAAATACGAACGCCGCACTCTAAGTTTTTTTGAGGGTCATGTAAGTCTAAGGCGTCATCTAAATCACAATCATAACCACGTGCACTTTCAATAGAAATCTGAAGAAGCCCTCTACTGTAAATATAGTTACCCTTACTGTCTTTAAACGATTCTTTATAAGAAGTCTCAGGCTTAAAGCCACTTTCATACTTAGTCATTGAAGCCACCAGCTGAATCCAAAACATAAGTTTTCCCTCGCTGTTTAGCTCTTTATACTCTGGACAGAAGTTTTCTATATCACTTGGCTCAGAGGCTATTAAGTCTTCACCATACTCTTCAATTGCTTGATGGGTGTACTCAGACCACAACATAGAATCTCTATGCTTAGAGTCCCATGTAAAAGCTATGTAGGAAAACTCGTCTTGAACAGGGGCTTTCACAACAGGCTCTTCTTCAATAGGCTCCACCTCTAGAGCACTAGAGTCTTCAGCATCACCGAAAAACTTACCCTTACTCTCGTTTTCACATGCTAAAGTTGAGACTAGTATAAACATCATTAGTAAAGTTCTTTTTAAAAGCCCCATAAATCTCTCCCGTCAGAAAAGTTTCGGCCCTTACCCCTGAAAGTTCGAATAAAGCTGCTCGCTATAATGCTCTTTCTTTAAATTGCGCTCATGATATTTCAAGACAAGAAACATCTGCCCTTTTTTTGTCAAAATTCTGTTCAGACTACCAGCATCTTGAAGCCTTAAGCCTCCTTTTACCACCCCCCTTCTTAAGCGTTGAAAGCCATTGACAGAAAGCTACAAAATGTAAATTATGACACCTTGTTTGCGCCAGTGCTGAAATTGGTAGACAGGCCGGCTTGAGGGGCCGGTGTTCGCAAGAACGTGGAGGTTCAAGTCCTCTCTGGCGCACCATTTATCAAGGGTTCCATTATCGAAACACTAAGCCTTATTGAAAATTTTCTTGAAGTAGCCGTCAGTTACATCTGGGGAGTCCCTACCGTCATCGTTCTTGTAGCCTCTGGACTGATACTTACATTTTATTTAAGCAGCTCCATCTTTGGGATTCAAGGGCAGTCCTTCTTTCACTCCTTCTCTGTACTTAGAGGAAAGTATGACGACCCTGATCACCCTGGTGACATCACTCACTTTCAAGCGCTCACCACAGCCCTTTCCGCTACTGTAGGAATTGGAAATATTGGAGGCGTTGCTCTTGTTTTAAAAATTGGTGGCCCAGGAGCTCTTTTTTGGATGGTTCTTACAGGCCTGGTCGGGATGGCTACAAAGTTTGCCGAAAGCACTCTTGCTCTAAACTATAGAGAGATTGATGAAGACGGCAAAACAAGAGGCGGCCCGATGTATTACATTGAATTAGGCCTTGGTAAAAAGTTTAAGCCCATGGCCATCTTTTATGCCATAGCTATCGCTGTTGCTAGTTATGGCTTTACAAACATGTTTCAAACCAATCAATGCGCTGAAATCTTAAAAGAAAGCTTTGGTGTTCCTAGAATCGCAACAGGTCTTGCCCTAGCCTTTTTCTCAGGCCTCGTTATTATTGGTGGCATAAAAAGAATCGGAAAGGTCACAGCCTTCCTTGTTCCCTTTATGGCCGCAGGTTATGTAGTCGGCTGCCTGATTGTTATCGGTAGCCACATTGAAGCGCTACCCTCACTTATACAAACTATTATCAGCAGTGCTTTTACAGGGTCTGCCGTAGCTGGAGGCGCCGCCATCTCTATCCAAATGGCTATACTTCAAGGAGTGAGAAGAGCCTGTTTCTCTAATGAAGCCGGATTAGGATCTACCGCAATTGCACATGCTGCAGCAGTAACAGATGAGCCTGTTAGAGAAGGTGTAGTTGCTGCCCTTGGACCTTTTATTGACACTGTTATTGTTTGCTCTTTATCAGGACTTGTTATTCTTTCAACTAATGTTCACCAGACATCAGATTTAATAGGTGTACCTTTAACAGCTCATGCTTTTGATACCGTCATCCCTGGCTTTGGAGGATATTTTGTAGCCATGGCCGCCGTTCTGTTTGCTTTTTCAACCATGGTCAGTTGGTCTTACTACGGTGAAACCTCTATTCAATACTCTCTTGGGAAAAAATACATCGTCCCTTATAAAATCATTTTCTGTATACTTGCAGTACTTGGCTCTATATGGAGCGTGACTCCAGTTATTAACTTTTCTGATATTATGACAGGGTTAATGATTGTTCCAAATCTTATTGCCGTATTGTTCCTAGCTCCTAAAGTGAAGAAACAAGCAAAAGAGTACTTTAGAAAACTTGCAGCTGGAGAGTTTAAAACTTATATGTAAAGAAACCGCCTCCAGACCTCAGTCCAGAAAGGCCGAGCTAAACCCCTTTACAGTACTCAATTCTTATCATGAAACTTTATTCTGTTCGCTGAGCGGACGGGATAATAACTTTATAGAGACTCCCTCCAAGACAGCTCGATATGATGAGCTATGGAAAGCTTCACAGATTATTTAAAAAGTGACTTTAAAGAGCGGAAGCTCAGAAACCCCAATTACTCCCTTCGCTCATATGCAAACTTTCTAGGAGAATCCCCCTCTCTACTTTCTAAGGCCTTTAACAGTCAAATCCCCGTAACACCAAAAAAAATATTTAAACTTTCAAAAAAGCTCAACCTTCCAGAAACTGAAATTTGTAAATACTTGATCTTTAATCTTAAAGCGGACTACCAGCTATCTCTAGAGTCCAAAGAAAAAAATGAAGTGTAGAAAACGCATTGTTTTCTATGCTTAAGGTCTTTTTTATTGTCTTCATTTTTTTGCGCAAGCAGAGCAATTTTTTCACAAGTATTGTATAAAAGCTTTCTCACTTCTAAGTAAGTCTCCTCATCTGCAAAAAAATTAATTGAAGCCAGCTGCTTCTCTTTCCATTCAAGTACACTCACTGCAGAGATAACATTCTGAATCTTAGCAACCTGCTCCCCTTTCATATTTAAGAAAAGGTGCTGCTTGTCATCAGCTACAATATACCTATCACCTTTAAGGCTTAAAATGCCGCCAGACATTAACTTTTTCAGCGACTCTAGAATTTCATCTTTTGAAACAAAGAAAGTGCTTTTTTGAAAAATTTCATTTTCTGTAAGCCCCCCTCCATTATATTCAATAAAGCCTTTAACCATAGTATCAAACGTATTGTAGCCCTCATTCTTATTTTCAACAATATCCAGGACCCAATAATCTTCAATAAGGGCATTCTCCTCTAAAGCTCTTTCAACCCTTTGCTCTTTTTCTATATCAACAAGGTTATGTAAATAGCGCTCCTCAGAGTAATGAAGATCTAAAGATTCAAAAAGACAGGCCACCAAGTTTGGACTTGGCTTCTTTTTCCTATTCAAAACATCAAAAACTAAAGAGTGCCCCAGAAAACCTATTTTTTTTGAAAAGGCTCGAACACTAAGGTCTTTTTCTTTGTCTTTAGCCGCTGTATACAGATGTTCAATATAATCTGAACATGTACGTGATTTCATTAAAATGCTACGCATCTCTGTATACATTAAAACTCCGGGCTATACTTTTTTCTTCCTAGTGATCGTTTTTTTCTTAACAGCTACTTTCTTAGTAGCTTTTTTCTTCGCCGTTTTCTTTTTAGCGGTTTTTTTCTTCGCAGCCTTTTTCTTAGCTTTTTTCTTTTTCTTCTTTTTAACCCCTGCTTCTTCAATTTTAGGGTTTAAAAGCTCTAATGCTATTTCTAAAGTTGCTTTTTCAATCTCCATATCTTCAGGCAAAGAAACGTTAATCTTTCCACACTTAAAGTATGGACCAAATTTACCGTTATACACTGCTATTTCTTCATCTAATGTTGGATGCTTTCCAAGTACTTTAACTNNGCTCTACCACGCCCACCTTTTGGACGAGCTAAAAGCTCTAAAGCTTGAGCTAAATTGATTGTAAAAAGATCCATGTCTTTTGGAATTGATCTAAAGTCTTTTTCATAAACAATGAAAGGACCAAATCTTCCAAGGCCGGCTTTAATTTCAACATCTGTATCAGGGTGTGTCCCTAAAACCTTTGGCAGTGATAAAAGCTGTATGGCTTGCTCTAAAGAAAGCTCATCAGGATTCATTGTTGGAGGAACAGAAGATCTTTTAGGTTTTTCCTTCTCCCCTTCACTATCTCCTAATTGAACATAAGGGCCATAACGACCTGTTAAAACATATATAGGAAGCCCCGTTTCAGGATCTTCACCTAATGCGTCAGTACCATTAATTTTTTGATCTATAATTTTATCAATGTACTCAACACTCACGTCCGCAGGAGCATGGTCTTCAGGAAGGGAGGCGCAAACCTCTGCTCCATCAACATCTTTACAAACATAAGCTCCGTAACGTCCAACTTTAAAGCTTAACTCTTCTAAACCTTTAACCTGAATGCTTCTTGAAGTCTCAACGTCAATCTCTTCTTCTTTTCTATCTACTGAAGCCTTTAAACCCTCATCCCCAGAGTAAACTTCTTTTAAATAATCAGTCCAAGCCTTATCACCTTCAGCCACATCATCTAAAGAATCTTCCATTCCTGATGTAAAGCCTAAATCCACATAGTTTGGAAGGTGTGTTTCTAAAAGCTTTGTCACAATTAGAGCTGTAAATGTTGGCTGTAAAGAGTTTCCAACTTTATTCACATAACCACGATCTTGAACTGTTCCAATAATAGAAGCGTAAGTAGACGGTCTCCCTACCCCTTCTTTTTCAAGCATTTGAATAAGGCTTGCCTCTGTGTATCTTGCAGGAGGTTTTGTCTCATGACTGTTATCAACATACTCATTAGCTTTTACATCATCACCTTTTGCAAGCTGTGGAAGATGCACTTCTTTGTTTGATAAAGCTTGTTCTGGATCATCTGACCCTTCAACATAAGCTTTAAAGAAACCCGGAAAAACTAAAGAGAGTCCATTTGCTCCAAACAACCCTTCTCCAGCTTCAAATCTTACAGCTAATTGCTTTTGTTTAGCGTTCACCATTTGAGAAGCCACTGTCCTTTTCCAAATCAGATCATAAAGAGATAACTGTAAACCTTTAAGTTTTGTGTCTTCCGGCTTTGCAAACACATCTCCAGCTGGACGAATCGCTTCATGGGCCTCTTGAGCTCCTTTAACTTTTTTCTTCGCATAGTCACGTGGAGCTTCTGGTAAATACTCTTTTCCATATAAATCAGTAATCGCACTTCTTGCAGCTTCAATTGCTTGGTTTGATAAGAACGTTGAATCTGTTCTCATATAAGTAATATAACCTTGTTCATAAAGTTTTTGAGCAACCTGCATTGCTTCACGAGAAGTCATGTTAAGTTTTCTAGAAGCTTCCTGTTGAAGAGTTGAAGTGATAAATGGAGCTGACGGCTTTCTTGAAACCGGCTTTTCTTCAACACTTACAACTTTTAAGTTTTTACCTGATAAAGCATCTAAGACATCGCCTGATAACTTCTCCGTTAAATGGATGTGATTCTTTTTATCTTCTTTTAAGCCTTCTGACTTTTCTTTAAAGTCTTTACCTGTAGCAACTCTTTTTCCCTGCCATTCTAAAAGCTTTGCTTCAAAAGCATTTTTATCTTTTTCAACATGAGCTGTAACAGACTGGTATTTGTTTTTCACAAATTCCATACGCTCGTGTTCTTTTTTAGAGATAAGCTTTACAGCCACTGACTGTACGCGTCCTGCAGATAAACCGTAGGCAACCTTTTTCCACAATAAAGGTGAGATTGTAAAACCAACTAGACGATCAAGAATACGTCTTGCCTCTTGAGCTCTCACCATATCAAAGTTGATTTCTCTTGTGTCCTCTAAAGCGCCAAGGATCGCTTTTTTAGTGATCTCATGAAAAACCATTCGCTTTACAGGCACCTTTGGTTTTAAAACCTCAAGCAAATGCCAACTGATACTCTCTCCTTCTCTATCTTCATCGGTTGCGAGATAGAGCTCGTCAGCTTCTTTTAAAAGACTCTTTAACTGTGTGACTATTTTTGTTTTATTCTTAGGAACTAGGTAGATAGCTTCAAAATCACCTTCTACATTAACACCAAGTCTTGCCCACTTTTGTTTTTTATACTTTTCAGGAATTTCCTTTGCTGACTTAGGAAGATCTCTTACATGCCCCATGCAAGACTCTACTATGAAGTCTGATCCTAAAAATTTACGAATAGTACGGGCTTTTGTAGGAGACTCCACTATTACTAGCTTTTTCCCCTGTGCAGATTTTGATGCCATGCAATCCTCTTGTTAATTTGTAAGTACTCAATATTATAAGTAACTGGTGATAATGGTTTATAGCCATTTTTTTTTAACATTATAAAGATATGGAGCATCAATGTCTAAGCCATTAATTTCAGCAGATCTCTCAAATCTCAATATCAAATACGTTTTTACAGACATTGATGACACTCTCACAACCCATGGGAGACTCCCAAGCAACGCTTATGATGCTTTATGGAAGCTTCATAATGCTGGTTTTAAGGTCATTCCTGTAACAGGAAGACCTGCTGGTTGGTGTGAGATGATTGCACGTTTTTGGCCTGTAGACGGTGTTATAGGGGAAAATGGAGGTTTTTACTTTTCATATAAAGATAAGAAAATGAAACGCCACTTCTTTAATACCGAAACCGAAAGAAAAGAAAACCAAACAAAATTAGAACAGATTAAAAATGATGTCTTAAAAAACGTTCCAGGCTCTGCTGTGGCCTCTGATCAATTTTCTAGACTTATGGACCTGGCAATTGATTTTTGTGAGGACGTGCCCGCCCTGCCAATCTCAGAGGTTGATAAGATTGTGTCTATTTATGAAAAGCATGGAGCAATCGCAAAAGTAAGTTCAATTCATGTAAACGGTTGGTTTGGGGCTTACAGCAAGATCTCAATGATTAAAGAATTTTGTGAAAAAGAATTAAGTTCAGATTTTGACACAATCTCACCGCAAGCTATCTTTGTGGGAGACAGCCCAAACGATGAACCAAGCTTTGAATATTTTAAGTATTCTGTAGGCGTTGCAAACATTAAAAAGTTCTTACCCTCATTAAAGTTTCAACCCACTTGGGTCACAGAATCTGACGGAGGAGATGGCTTTTGTGAGGTTTTAAAGAAACTTACCTAAAAAAGAGACCTTTTTGAAACTTTTTACTGATCTCATGTGTTTAACAGGCACAACTCGATTTACATCAGAGAGGTCACATGAAGTTTATATTTACCGTATTATTAATTCTTTCTTATTCTTTTGAATCACAGAGTGAAACCCATGGATCATCATCGGGCCTTCAGTGCAATATTGATAAAAGACATTTTGAAATCAAATATGAAATATCTAAAAGCACACTTCCTAAGTCTATGTTTAAAATTGAAAAAAAGCCAAACGCTTACTACAATCAAAGCCGGAGGTTTATACTGGTGTCAGGAAATGACCTCTTCCATGTTGCTAAAAAAAAGCATTACTCTCCGGTAAATTTTAAAATTGATGAAACCACCTGGCATCTCCTCTCCTACTCTAAACCGTCTGAAGGCAAAGTCTGTAATCCTTCTGAGCCTAAAAACACAACTATTAAACAAGATTGGAATTGTTATGATCAAATTTCAGATACAACTCCTAAGAACAAGCCTTATATGAACTTAACTCCTTCTGATTTTTCAAAAGCATGGCCAAGCGACTTGAAAAAGAATCCTAAGAAAACAAAAAAAACTTTTACCAAGGATTATCACTTTATACAAAATGGAGAGCTGCACACCGTAACTGTAAAGGCCACAGCCAGTAAAAATGAAAAATTCCTTAAAAACTACAGCTGTGTTGGGAAAGCAAAAGTTAAAACCTGTGGTGAAGGCTGCATTAAATACTCAACTCCTTTATTTTCTCAAAGCTATGATGAAACAGATATATTTAGGTTAAATTTGAGTACTGAAAAAAGACAGGCCATTGTTGAGTTCAGGATGCAGTATTACCCTGATGGAAATGATAATATAAAGCCAAATCTTAGAAAGCTAAAAGAGTCTTTAGAAAAAACTCTTTCAGCTCAAGAGAAAAACCTTAAGAAAGGGCTTCTCTTTTACTCACTTTCTTCAATTTCAAGTACATTAGTGAAAGACACAAGCCTCTCACCTTCTGAAATTAAATTTGTTCTACACTAACTACTTTTTTAAATCCTGAAGAGCTGCAAATGGATTGTTGAAAAGCTCTTTAGGTTTTCTGTTTTGAGGTCTAGCCCCACCTTTAGAGTTCTTATCAAACTTTCTATTTGGTCGCTTTCCAGAACTTTTACCTTTATTTTCTGAAGGCTTAAATTTCCTATCATTAGATTTTTTAGAAAAACCTTGATCAGCCTTAGTCTTAGAAAAAGAAAGCTTTTTCCCTGCAGTGTCCACTTTAATGGCCTTAACTAAAACCCACTGCCCTAGCCTTAAAACCTTTCTAGCATCAGAAATATACTCGTTTGAAAGCTCAGATAAGTGAACCAAACCATCAACGCCCACTCCAATATCTACAAAAGCTCCAAAAGTTGAAAACTTAGTAACAATACCCCAGTAAAGATTATCTTCTTTAACCTGAGAAATTTCTTCAGCAGTTTTAGAAAAAGAAAATACTTTATAAGTTTTTCTAAAGTCTTTAAATGGAGCTGATAATTCTGAACCCACATAGCTTGAAAACTCTTTTCCTAAAAGCTTATGCCATGATTCATCAACTTTTTTATATAAATCTGAAACAGGCCCCTTAAGAAGAGAAACCTCCTTTTCTTTTAAAAAGTCTTTAACTTTTGAAAAGTTCTCTACAGAAACTCTTGAGCGGTCTAAAAGGTTTAAGCTGTCTGAAAATTTAAAATACTTTGAGTATCTGTTAAAGCCCTCAACACCTAAAATAGACTCCAGGTCCTTTTTCTCTTTAGCTTCACTTGCGACAAGCTTCTTACAAAGCTCTTCAAGACCTGTTTCTTCTTCAAACTTAAACCAGTTTAAGTTCTTTAATAAACCCCAGTTTATATCCGAAAGGCTTAAACCTAGAGAGCAAATATAATAATCTAAAACATTTAAAAGTTCTGCATCTACTTCAGCTTTACTGATGAAGTTTGGCACCTCTAGTAGAGTTGATGGAGCATGTGCACCGTATTCTGCTATTGGATTTTGAACTCTTTTTGCTAAGTAGTAGCCAGCTAAAGAAGAGTTATCAATTTTTTCTTCAAAACCAAATTTTGCCTCTGGTTGATTGATATACTGAGCAAGCCCTCTTGGATCAGCCATTACAAGCTGAACAGACTCTGCTTTGTTAAGTTCAGATAGCGCTTTTGAAGTTAGTTTTTCAAACTTACGTACAGAGTCCCCTAAAGAGATCGCAATACAACCAAGCTCAACATTCTTAGTGATACTTCCAATTAAATCTTTTAAACTCTGTACAACATCATCTTTAGAAAAGTCTATTGTTGTAGATGAAACAAACTCCCCTTCATGGCTTACAAAAACAAGAGAGGCCATTTGATTTTCTTTTTCTAAAATAGCCAGAACAGGCTTTGCACCAAATGCAGGCGTTGAAAGAAGACTCATGTAATCAGACTTTAACTTTGATAAGTAAACTGACTGAGACACTGTAAAAAACTTATCAAACACTTCCGTTGTTACAGATGGAAGAGCATGAACCTCTAAAGCCTTTTTACTTACAGCATTTAAGAAGTCAGCAAGGTCTCCAGTTCCTTCAGCAACAAATTCTTTTCTAAAGGCTTCAACCTGACCTTCTAATGGAAAATCTAAAGTTACTTTTAAAAACCCATCTTCCCAAGCTTTCTTGATCTGCGGGAACTTGTCATAGTTTTTTGTGTTTAAATAATAGTTACAATTTTGAACAGGAGCTTTTACAAAGTTAGAGTATCTTCCACCCTCTTTAAGCTTATCCCCTGCTTTAATGTTAATTTTTGCATTTTTTAACGCCTCATCTAACAAGTTTGAGCGAAGACTGACCTTTTCAAGTCCCTGCTCTACTAGGATGTCTTGGGCTCCTTTAAGAACCGTTTCAAATGTAATAAATCCTAATGCTGGCTGAATAAACTTTTTAGCCTCTGACTCTAACCCGTTTTCAAAGCTCTCACCTTTTAGTGCTTTTTCTCTAACAAGGTTTGCAAAATCTAGCAGCCCTGCTTCTCTTGCTAAAGTTGCCTTAGTCTTCTTCTTTCTTTTGTAAGGGCGAAAAGCATCCTCTAACTCCACCATATTCAAAGCTTTTGAAATCACTTCAGAAGCACCCTCTGGAGG
>JBOEFV010000009.1:0-16181 GCA_050633065.1 Bdellovibrionales bacterium | reverse complement strand
GACAGATGAATGAGCCTCCAGGAGCCCGTGCAAGAGTTGCATTAACAGGTCTTACAATTGCTGAGTACTTTAGAGATCAAGAAAACCAAGATGTACTTTTCTTCGTGGATAATATTTATAGATTCACACAGGCCGGTGCAGAGGTGTCAGCACTTCTTGGACGTATTCCTTCAGCGGTTGGTTACCAGCCAACACTTGCTACTGAAATGGGTGCTTTACAAGAGCGTATTACATCTACTAAATCTGGTTCAATTACATCTGTACAGGCCGTTTACGTTCCTGCGGATGACTATACGGATCCAGCACCAGCAACAGTATTCTCGCATTTAGATGCAACAACTAACCTTGATAGAGATATTGCAGCACTTGGTATTTATCCTGCCGTTCACCCACTTAACTCAACATCTAGAATTCTAGATCCTTCTACAGTTGGTGAAGAGCATTATAATACTGCACGTGACGTACAGTCTCTTTTGCAAAAATATAAAGAGCTACAGGACATCATCGCGATTCTTGGTATGGATGAGCTAAGTGAAGAAGATAAAACTGTTGTTGCCAGAGCAAGAAGAGTTCAAAAATTCTTATCACAACCGTTCTTCGTTGCCGAGCAGTTCACAGGTATGCCGGGTACTTACATTGACATCAAAGACACTGTAAGAGGCTTTAGAGAGATTCTTGACGGAAAACATGATGATGTTCCTGAGCAAGCTTTCTACCTTGTTGGTACAATTGAAGACGTATTAGAAAAAGCAAAAACTCTTTCTTAAAATTTGAAAGTTAGGAAATAAAATGGACAGCTTACAACTTACATTAGTAACACCTTTAAAAAAAATTCTTGAAGGTGTTGAGGTGACAGAAATCAAGGTGCCTGCTCAAAAAGGTCAATTGACTATTTACCCGGATCACTCTCCACTTGTTACAACTTTGGAGACGGGTGTTTTGTCATATCTTGAAAAAGGCCAATCTCAGGCGAAGAAAGCTGTGATCACTTGGGGTTACTGTGAAGTGATTAACGGTGAAGTGAGACTTCTTGCTGAAACGGCTGAAACGCTTGAACAGATTGATGTTGATGCTGCTAAGAAAGTTAAAGCAGAAGCTGAGAAAAGTTTAGCTTCTAACAAGCTAAACCCTGACGAGATTGAAGAAGCTCAAGCAGCATTAAAGAAAGCTGACGCTGAGATAGAACTTTCTTTGAACTAAAAATTTTAAATTTATTAAAGAGAACGTTAAAGCATCCTATAAGGGTGCTTTTTTCATTCCGGTCACAGCAACTTTTTCAGGGCGAGGTCTTTTCTTTCCAGAAGAGTGACCCTCTAGAAGAGTCCTGACCTGTTTACTTAGAGCATAAGATTTAGTGTAAGAGTTTATCATCTTAATTTTATTTAAATGCTCTGGAGACAGTAAATGTGGGTCTGCAGAGTTTAGAACAATAAAATTCTCAGGATTTTCTTGAGATAAGATGGAGTGAATTTTATCAGCAGTTTTTGCCCCTGATAAATGAAGAACACAAGTTTTATCTTGGCATTTTGAATTTATAAACTTAGCTGATGAAGAGAGTAGAGAAGAGTGGTTTTTGCTGCTAAAACTTCTTCTAAAAAACCTATCAGAACTAAAGTAAAAATACTCATTTGAAGAAGCGGGCTTTCTAGAAATAATTTTAGAAACCTCTTTATCAAGAAGGTATGCTGAGATTTTAGAATTTAGGACACTTGTTAGCTTTAAAGAGCCGTGCTTTGAAAACTGTGAAGCTATTCCTTTAAAGGAACCTTGCTTTTGCTTTAAGATATAAAGGCGAGCTAGAGACTCTTTTAGACGAGCTTTAAATTTGGGGTCCTTAGAATGCTTCTTAAAAAAGTTAAGAGATGATTTCAACTTCTCTCCAGCCCAGCCAATAAGAATTAAATCATGACCAGCCATAAAGCTTTTATATGCAGCTTCACCAAAAGCAGATTGGATCTTTGCTCCACCCATCTCTAGATCATCAGTAATAGCAACCTGACTTTGAGAAGTAGTTTTTCTTAATAGTTTTAAAGCATCAGGAGAGTAGGTTACGATACCATAATCTTTATTGTCTAAAATAAGTTGAGTGTGTGACGTCATTACAAAAAATGGAATCCCGGCTTTCGCGTGCTTTTTATACGGAAGCCAATCATTTTTTGAAATTTTAGAATAAGTAGTCTTCTTAACAGCAAGTTCTTTATGAGAGTCGGTTTTAACCCCTCCAAGACCAGGAAAATGTTTTAGAGTTGGTATAACTCCACTTGCAAGCATGCCTTTTGAAAGCTGTAGCGACATATTGGCAACAACTTTTGGACTAGAGCTAAAAGAGCGAGTTGAAATAAAATCTAGAGAAGATTTTGATCTTACATCTACAACAGGAGCAAGGTTTGATGCGATTCCTAAGTCTGAAAGAAGCGAACCATAAGCTTGGCCTAAATAGTTGGTAACCTTAGCACTCTTAAGCATTCCTACTGAAAGGGGAGTTGGAGCATCATAGGGAGTTCCTATTCTGACAACATCACCGCCTTCTTGGTCAGTAAAAGTGAAAGGCTTAATCTTAGTGGATGATAAAATTTCTTTATGAAGATTGATGAACTGTGAAGGGTTTCTGTAATTTCGTTTAAAATAAATTACGCCTCCAAGTGGCCACTTCTTTAAAAGTTGCTTTTCATCTTTTGCAAGGGTTTTACGTTTAATTCCAGTCACAAAGACTTGAGCAATCTTTTCGTTTTCAGAAAGAGACGCATACCAGGCTTCAAAGTCGTCGCTAGGGATTTCTTTTGAAAAAGCATTGCAGTTAAGGAAACAAATAATGATAATAAATAAAAGGCGATTTTTCATATGAACGTTTATCGGAGTCGTATGGTATAAATCAGCTGACCGATGGACTAGAATAGGGGGGCGACCATGGTAAATTTGCTTATTTTTTAGGGGCATTGGCGATGTTTTCAGTGGGTTACCCTCAAAAAGGTTTTACTGTTGAAAAGAAGGTGCGGCTAGAGTCACCACTTAGATATGAAAAATCTAAAGATGGAGAGTTCAAATTTAGAAACATTGGGTATCGGGAGCGCCGTCCAGACTGGGGGGTCAGGTTAAACTTTGCTGTGGGTAATGGGTTTGAGACAGCCACAGAGAATGAATCAAAGAGTATAGTCAGCCTTAAAAGTGATGGGACCCCATTTCAAATAGATATAGGAATGAATAGAAATTACAGATACTTCTCAGTGGGGCCTGAAATTGGCTATTTTAGCTCAACGATTTTAAATACATGTGAGAATGAAATCAGTTTCTCGGGGCTTACAGCTGGACTAGGCCTTTATTTAGATGGTCTTTTTAAAGCGGCTTATGTTGTTCCTTTTGTGAGTGTTGGGGCGCTTTTCCCAGACATTAAAGTACAGACAGCAGATTCCTCTTGTGCTGTGACAGGGGAGCAGGAGCTTGATGGAACGAAAAGTGCGGCGATGTATTATCGAGGAGGGCTATTGATTGGCCTTAATTGGCTGGACAAAAGGCTTTCTGAAAGAGCTCTTGAGGATTATGGGCTTCAAAATACATTTTTATACGCTGCTATAAGGCAGATCCCCTCAACTTCAAACACTGAGGAAACAGATGTGGGGACGGACCCATATATTGAATATGGTCTTCAGTTAGAGTTTTAGTTCATTAAATCTCTTTCTAAAGCAGACACTTCTTCATAGATTTCATTCCATTCAGGCTTTTCTTTGGCGATTAAAATTCTTTGGTCAGGTGAAAGTTTATACTTTTTAGGGTGGACTTTCATAAGAGCAAAGAGCTTATCGTGGTTTATGTTTGGCTTTTCTACAAACATAAGAGAAATATTCTTAGGGCCTGCTTTAAGGTCTTTAACTCCCATCTTTCTACAAATATTTTTAGTTGCAGAAAGAAAGAAGAGGCCAATGACTTCACTTGGAATCTGGCCAAACTGATCTTTTAATTCAAACTCTAAAGAGTCTAACTCCTCTTCGGAATCAATACGGTTAAGTTTTCTGTAGTAGTACAGGCGTGTTTTTAAGTCACCAATATAGTCACTAGGTATAAGCGCTGGAAGAGGGACATTGATGTCGGGGTCTACAACCTCAGTAATATCTTTGCCTTGGGATTCTGCAATAGCCTCTTCAAGAAGTTCGATATAAAAATCATAACCAATAGCCTCAGCGTGACCAGATTGAGATTCGCCAAGAAGATTTCCTGCTCCTCGAAGTTCTAAATCATAGTGAGCAATTTTAAGTCCGCTCCCAAGGGCTGTATGGTCTTGTAAGACTTTTAGCTTTTCTTTTTGATCTTTTTCAAGATCTCTATTTGGCGGAATAAGAAGATAACAAAAAGCTCTTTTTTCACTTCTGCCAACACGTCCTCGAAGTTGATAGAGTTGGCTTAATCCAAAGTTTTGAGCATTATTAATAATCATAGTGTTCGCCGAGGATACATCCACACCGGATTCAATAATTGTTGTGGATAAGAGAACATCTATTTCATTGTTAAAGAATTTTACCATAACAGATTCAAGTTCTTTTTCTGCCATTTGGCCATGGCCTAAACCGATACGTATATCCGGCATAGCCTCTTTAAGTTCTTCATGAAGAGCGTAGATAGATTGAACACGGTTATGCACAAAATAAACTTGTCCTCCTCTTTTGATTTCATTCTCAATAGCTTTTCTAATAACTTGAATGTTGTAGTGAGAAACAAAGGTTTTAATAGGGAGTCTGTCCTTTGGAGCAGTCGAAATTAATGAGAGATCTCGAACACCTAAGAAGCCCATATTTAAAGTTCTTGGAATAGGTGTTGCTGAAAGAGCAAGAACATCGATATTTGTTTTAAGTTGTTTAACTTTTTCTTTTTGTCGAACACCAAACTTTTGCTCTTCATCGATGATCAGTAGGCCAAGGTTCTTAAAGTTAACATCTTGGCTTAGAATTCGGTGGGTTCCAATCACCATATCAACAGTGCCAGCTTGAAGCCCTTTGAGCGTATTTTTTACTTGAGAGGGTGAGATGAACCTATTAAGACCATGAATTTCAAAGGGCCACTGTTTAAAGCGCTCTTTAAAAGATTGAAGGTGTTGCAGGCTTAAAACTGTTGTTGGCGCTAAGACAGCAACTTGTTTGCCCTCAGCTAAAGCTATGAAGGCTGCACGCATTGCCACTTCAGTCTTGCCAAAGCCAACATCTCCACAAACAAGTCTTTCCATTGGGAAGTCTCTTTGGAAATCATCATAGATAGAGTCAATAGCCTCTAGCTGGTCCTTTGTTTCTTGAAAGGGAAATTGGTTTTGAAAAAGAGTAACATCATTGGAGTCAGTCTTAAGAGGTGTTCGAGTAATAGATTTTCTTGCAGCATAAAGTTGAATTAGGTCTTCAGCAATTTCTTTAAGTTTAGACTTCACTTTAGACTTTGTTTTTTGCCAGTACTGGCCACCAAGTTTATCTAGTGAGCGACCGCTTGAGTTGCCAGAATATTTACGAAGTTGATGAATTTTATGAGTGGGTAAAAAGAGTTTGTCTTTTCCATCATACTGAACCTCAATACACTCAGATTCTATTCCGGCTAAAGAAATAAGTTTCAGGCCCTTAAAAACACCAACGCCGTGTTGAATGTGTACAACAAGGTCTTCAGGCTCCATATCGCCCATTCGAAGAGCATCAAGTTTATCAAAATAATCTTTATGGCCAGATTTTTGAGCTTTCTGAAGGCGTGCTTCTTTTCCAAAAAGGTCTTCAAAGCGGATATAAATAATTTTATCATCATTATATTTAATGGAGGTTGGAGAGTTTTTTCTAACGATATTAATCTGTGGATCTGTTGAGGTTTCTTCAACATCCATCACTTGAAAAGAAAGATTAAGCTCTTTTAAAATAGAGGATGTTCTTGTTATGGTGTTGTCTGACTTACAACAGATGTAAATAGAGTTTTCAGATTCAAGCCAAGCCTCGAGAAGTTTTTTCACCTCTTTGGTGAAGAGCTCCCATGAGGTGCTTGTTTTCTTTATATTTGAAAGCGTTGGCCTTAAATCAGAAGTTGAATAGTTAAGTTCATTAATGCTCTCTTCTTTATTGTAAATCTCAAGATCAGAAACAAGAACAGAGCAAATATTTACTCTTTTTGAAAATTTATTAAGTGAAAGTTCGCCCTTAAAGAGTGCTAGAGGGTTTAGTGAGGGTTTTTCTATTTCAAGGCTTGTCTCATGTTCAGACTTAAAAATATTAAACTGATTGGACCAAGTGGCCTTTGTAAGGGCCTCATCAAAGATGATGACTTTGGTGTTGTCTTCAAAATAATCTAGTGCTGTTGAAGCTTCCTTCCAGAAAAGGGGAAGGAAGAACTCTTTTTCAGAAAAAGGAATAGAGTTTCTGATTTTATGAAGAGAGTCACTAACCCATGAAAAAGAAGAATCTGCTTTTGAAAAGTAGTTTATCAATGAAGCCTTATTCTCTGAAGTGTAGAGATTTTCTGTTGCCGGCAGTATGGTTAAAGAAGTGGTTTCATCTTTTGTTCTTTGCGTTTCAGTAGAGAAGGTGCGAAGAGACTCAATGTCATTTCCAAAAAGTTCAATTCGGTGAGGGAATGAGTGTGCTGGAGAAAAAACATCAATGATGCCTCCTTTGTCACAAAACTGCCCGGGGCGCTCTACAAACTGTGTAGGCTGATAGCCAAGCTTTAAAAGCTCTGTAGAAGGGTTTTCAAAAAAAGAATCAGCAAACTCAAACGTGTGTATCTGCTTTAAAAGTTCTTTTTTTGAAACTGTGTTTAGTAGCAAAGCTTCAGGGTGACTTACAAAAATTCTATTGGAGTTTTTAGGATTTAAGGCTTGGTATAAGAAGCGAAGCCTTTGAGGTGAAATGTTTGAACTAGGCTCTAATCCAGAATATGGGCTTGCTCCAAAGGAGTGCAGCTTTAGAAATTCACCCTGTAGGGCGTGTGTATAATTGTCGACAGCATCTTCATCGGGGAGGATAATCAGGTACTTTTGGTTACCCTGATTCTCTTGAAGCATATTGAATAAAGGATCGTGGATAGCCAAAGGGTCGTGTACTCCAGAAAGTACAGACGGTCCTTGGTCAAGACATTGTCGTAAAAGATTAGATCCCTTTAAAAAATTCATTGATATTTTGAATACATGAAAAAAATTGAACATGCCAGTCACTTTGTAAGTTTATCCAATTGGTATACTATAAAGCGGTGTTGATTTTAGTTAAAGGAGAGGGTTTTGCCTCCGGTTATTAGTTTTCTAGTTCTATTGGGTATAGTAGTTGGATTTGGCTCTATACTAGTTTTCGTGACCTCTAAACTTGGTCCTCGTACCAGCGCAGATAAGAGCAAAAACAGCCCATATGAGTGCGGTCTTGAGCCTGTAGAGCCTGAGGAAAAAAAGATTTCGGTAAACTACTACCTTACAGCAATTTTATTTGTCTTGTTTGATATTGAAATTGTTTTTTTATATCCGTGGGCGATCGTATATAAGGATTTTATTAAAGAGGGTCTGGGGCTTTATGCCTTTATAGGAGTCGCTGTATTTCTTACAATTTTTATAGTTGGTCTATTTTGGGAAATTAAATCTAAGGCCTTAAAATGGAACTAAAGATGTTTGAAGTTTTTGTGACAGTCATAAAATTATTGATTATTTTTCTTATGATGGTGAATGCTGTTCCTTTCTTGGTCTGGCTGGAGAGAAGAGGGTCCGCATTTATACAAAACCGTTTTGGACCAAATAGAGTGGGTCCTTTTGGTTTGGTTCAAACAATGGCTGATGCCATTAAGTTTGCTTTTAAAGAGGAGTTTGTTCCCGTGGGAGCAAAGAAGTTTTTTTTCTATGCGGCTCCGGTGGTTTCACTAATTCCAGCAGCGCTTGCAATGGGAGCTTTGCCCTTATCAGTACCGATAGAGTTAGAAACTTTTAGCATTTCTATGCAGGGATATGAGTTTGGAGCAGGATTGATAATTGTTTTAGGGGTGTCTTCTCTTTCAGCGTACAGCCTTTTACTTGCGGGTTGGAGTTCGGGAAATAAATTTTCTTTGATGGGTTCACTTAGGGCGGGCGCACAGATGATCAGTTATGAGTTAGGACTTGGTTTGTCTTTAGTTGGAATCTTAATGCTATATGGAACATTCAACTTTAATGAGATGATTGAGATTCAAAAGGGAGCTTTTGAATTTAATTATTTTGGAAAACTAATCTCAGTGCCTTATCTTCCTAATTGGGGGATTTTTTATCAGCCACTAGGGGCTTTACTTTTTTTAGTTTGCTTGTTCGCTGAAAGCAACAGGCTTCCATTTGATCTTCCAGAAGCAGAAGCGGAATTAGTGGCTGGCTATCATACAGAGTACGGCGGTTTAAAGATGCTAATGTTTTATATCGGTGAATATGGCCATATGATTGTGGGAGCGTCTCTTACAACAATTATTTTCTTTGGTGGATATGATTTGGTGCTCTTTGATGAAGCAACCTTAAAAGAGTTCTTTTTAAGTAGAGACTTTGAGGCTGTTCAGGCTTCAATAATAGTTTCATTGATTTTTCTTTTGAGTTTCTTATTTAAGGCTGCAGTTCTTTTATGGGTTTTTATATGGGTACGCTGGACGCTTCCAAGATTTAGATATGACCAGTTGATGGACTTAGGGTGGAAGAAGATATTGCCTTGGGGAATTTTTAATACAGTTGTAACAGCGGCCGTTATACTAGTGGCAAATTATTAGGGGGTAGCGTGGTAACAGGCCTTGCTCAAAACGCATTTTTCTTCTTCCCTTTGGCGGGATTTATAATAGCAATGGCTCTAGGAGTTTTGTTCTCAGACACTCCAATTAGAGCGCTGATTTCATTGATAATGAGTATGCTTGGCATTGGTATATTATTCTTAGCAAAAGGGGCTGTTTTTTTAGGAGGCGCACAATTTGCTGTATATGCAGGAGCGGTTATGGTGCTGTTCTTGATGGTTCTGATGCTGATGGACGTTAATGAAGTCACGGATAAATTTTTCAAAGACAAGGCTTCTGCTGGAAAGTTTGTAAAAGTCGGATCAGTTGGAATAATCTTAGGCCTGTCCATGGGGGCGCTTTCTTTAAAAACTTACAGTAATGCTTATCAAAACAATATTGGGGTTACGGAAGCCATTAAAAATTTGGCGATGACTTTATTTAAGAGACACATGTTTTTATTTGAACTAGTGGGGGTTTTACTTTTTGTTATTGCCGTGGCGGCTGTTGCAGTGAGCAGGTCTGGGAGAGAAGAGCTATGATGGGACTAGAATATATTTTTGATGTTACATTACAGCACTATTTGCTTTTAGGGATGTTACTTTTTTCAATTGGGCTGTTAGTCATAATGGTGAAGAGAAATTTATTAATCATTTTAATGGGTGTTGAGCTTATGTTAAACGGAGTTAACGTTATAGCAGTTTCTTTTGGTCACTATACAAATAATGTAGAAGGACAAATACTAGCTTTTTTTATTTTAACTGTTGCAGCTGCTGAAGCAGGAGTGGGGTTAGTAATAGCAATATCTATTTTTAAAGAGTTTAAAAGCACTCATATATCTAATTTAACAAAGCTTAAGGGGTAGACGTGGATCAGGGCTCTATTCAATTATTACTTTTAGGAATGCCTTTTATGGGGTTTTTGATAAATGGCTTCTTATATAAAAAAAGAAACCTTGCTCTAGCGGGGGGGATTGGCACGGTAGCCGTGTTCTTATCATTTATAAGCGCATGCGTTTTAACGTATAAATTGAATATTAGTGGAGTGCCTAGTTTTGAATTTAAATTATTCTCATGGATTTCTATAGAGACCTTGAATATAGATATGGCATTTAGTTTTAATAGGCTTTCAGCGCTAATGTGCTTGATCATAACAGGTGTAGGAACCTTAATTCATATATTTAGTATTGAATATATGAAAGGAGATGCGGGGCCGCACAAGTATTTTTCTTATTTAAATTTTTTCATCTTTAATATGCTTTTGCTAGTTCTTGGTGAAAACCTGCTCATCACTTTTATAGGTTGGGAGGGTGTAGGGCTTTGTTCATACTTATTAATAGGTTTTTGGTTTACAGATATTGAAAAAGCGTCGGCCGGGATGAAGGCTTTTATTGTAAACAGGATCGGAGATGCAGGTTTCTTAATAGGAATTATAATTTTATACTTAAACTTTGGAACTTTAAATTATGAGGCTATTAACGAACTTGCGCCAAGTTTTTCAAATATGGGCTGGTTTGGAGTTTCAACAGCAGCAGTGATGACAATTTTTATTGGAGTAGCAGGCAAATCAGCGCAGCTTCCATTATATGTTTGGCTTCCTGATGCCATGGCGGGGCCAACTCCGGTATCAGCTTTAATTCATGCAGCAACAATGGTTACAGCAGGCGTTTATGTTCTTTTTAGATTAAATGGTCTTCTTGATGCGAGCCCTGAAGCTATGCTTGTTATATCAATCATCGGTGCAGTGACGGCTTTTGTTGCCGCATTTATTGCTCTAACCCAAAGAGACATTAAGAAAATCTTAGCTTATTCAACAGTGTCACAGCTTGGATATATGGTTTTAGCAATCGGAGTAGGCTCTTACGTTGGAGCGGTCTTTCATTTATTAACACATGCTTTCTTTAAGGGCCTTATGTTCTTAGGAGCGGGCTCTGTTATTCATGGCCTCTCTGGAGAGCAGGATATTGAAAAAATGGGTGGGCTGAAGTCCTCTATGCCAATCACTCATGGAACTTTTGTTGTAGGTTGGCTATCAATTATTGGAGCTCCGCTATTCTCAGGTTTTTTCAGCAAAGATGAAATCCTTTTTCATACTTTTTCAAACGAAAGAGGATCTGCCTTCTTATGGATTGTTGCACTGATCACTGCAGGGATGACAGCGTTTTATATGACAAGGCTTATGGCAAAAGTTTTTTGGGGTCAAAGCCGTGTAGAAAAAGATGTTCACCCACACGAAGGAAACTTTTTATTTACAGCTCCCCTATGCCTGTTGGCTGTTCTGTCTGCAGTGGCAGGCTTTTTCGGGGTTCCTCATGCACTTTCTATAATCATTCCGGGTCACCCGGGGCATTTCTTATCTGGTTGGCTAAAGCCATTTATTGTAGGCGCTGAGCACGTGGCAGGAAGTGTTTCTTTAGAGTGGATACTAATGATCACTTCAATTTTTGTGGCGGCTGTCTCAAGTGCGTTTGCGTATTTTCTATATGTAAAAGAAGAAGAGAAGGTAAAACTTCTAGCTTCTTATGTTCAAGTGCCTTTCTTGGTCACGTCTTCAAAGAGACTCATGTTTATCGATTCTTATTATAAAGAGAGCATAATAGTTCCGTTTAAAGAGATCAGTAAGGCCTTGTGGCTTTTTATAGATGTAAATTTAATTGATCGCTTTTTGGTGTCTGGAGCGAAGTCTATTATAAGTGTTGGAAAAATCAGTAAGACTATTCAGTCGGGTAACTTGCAATCGTATGTTGCTCTTTTTGTTCTCACTGTAGCGGTTTTCTTAATGGGGGCTCTCTTTATATAGAGTGTAGTGCAATGATATTAACAGGATTATTATTTTTACCATTATTATTTATATTTCCTCTATTTCTTCTAAAAAAAGAAACACACTTGAAGATCTTAGGGTTTTCTTTATCAGTTCTTCATCTAGTGTACGGAGCTTTTGTAGCATTTAAGTTTGATAAGGGAAATCTCAGTCATCAAATGGTTGAGCTAGCAAATTTATTTAAACCCTTAGGGATTCATTATAGCCTAGGTGTGGACGGGCTAAGCCTACTTCTTTGCGCATTATCTCTTATTCTAATGCCTCTGATTATTTTAGGCACATGGAAGTCGATGGGGCCTAATGTGAAGCCTTACTTGATAGGTTTATTTTCTTTACAAATCTGTATGCTTGGAACGTTCCTGTCATTAGATCTAATTCTTTTCTATTTGTTCTTTGAGGCCAGCCTGATTCCTATGCTTTTACTTATGGGGATATACGGGGGAAAAGAAAGAATCTTTGCAGCAAAAAAATTCTTTATATTTACTTTTTCAGGATCCATTCTTTTATTGGGGTCCATTATAACAATGATGATCTTATTTGAATCTGTTAATGGGTACCCGAGCTCTTTAATGGCAGACCTTCAATTGATTCAGCTTCCATTTGTTAAAAACACAATCTTTTCAACACAGACGGTTTTGTTTTTTGGTTTCTTTTTAGCGTTTGCTGTAAAAGCGCCCTTGTTTCCTCTGCATACGTGGCTTCCAGATGCTCACGTTGAAGCCCCAACAGGAGGTTCCGTAATTCTTGCAGGGCTTATGCTTAAGATGGGAACCTATGGAATGATTCGTTTTTTAGGAATGTACTTTCCACAAGCAAGTGGTGAGTACTCCTGGGCTATTTGTATTTTAGCAATTATGGGGATCATTTATGGAGCCATGGTAGCTTTTGCTCAAACAGATATGAAGAAGTTAGTAGCATACTCTTCAGTTTCTCATATGGGCTACATCGTTTTGGGTATTTTTTGCTGGAATGAAATTGCTCACCAAGGCGCTTCTTTTCAGATGATAAGCCATGGCCTAAGCACAGGGGCTTTGTTTTTAATGATAGGAATGCTTTATGAAAGATTTAAGACAAGAGAAATGAGTGCTTATGGGGGCCTTGCTAAAGTAATGCCAAACTTTACGATATTTTTCTTTATCATAACTTTTTCAAGTATTGCAGTTCCTTTAACAAATGGCTTTATTGGAGAGTTTTTAATTTTAACAGGAGCCTTTGCTGCTAATAAGTATTATGGAATTTTTGCGGCGGCGGGAATATTTCTAGGGGCTTCTTACATGCTTAATATGGTTAAGAAGGTTTTCTTTGGACCTGTGACCGAAAAGTTTAAAAATCTTAAAGATATAGACTTATCAATACGAGAAATGGCTGTGCTAAGCCCAATTGTAATTATGATTTTCTTAACAGGAATTTACCCATCACTGATAACAGATGTTTTAGAAAAGCCAGGAGATGAAATTAGTAGAGAGTATGTAGAAGGAGAGGGGCAGTATGCAACAAAATAGTGTTTCTTTAATTGATTTATATTTAATCTCTCCAGGGATTTGCTTGTTTTTAAGTTCAATTCTTATTCTTTTTACAAAAATAATTTTAAAGAATAAAGAGCCTGGTAAAAATATAACAACAGCTTTGGCTGCAGGGGGTATTTTAACGACGTGGCTTTTAAGCTTATCAATCTTTAAGTCACTTCAGGGTGAAAAACTTTATGCTTTTAATGAGTCTCTTGTTGTTGATTCTTTTACTTACTGGGGTGGAGCGGCAGTTTTACTAGGAGGGTTGATTTCTCTTTTACTGTTCAAAAGAAACAACGATATTGAGAAAAAACAGTTTACAGAGTTTGTATTTCTTTTTTTAAATTCTATCCTAGGGGTTGTGGTTGTTTTGTGGAGCAACAACTTATTGGCGCTTTTTATAGGAGTAGAGTTAGTGGCGCTGCCATTATATACGATGATTCTTTTGAGTAGAAAGAGTGGATACACAAAAGAGTCGGCAGTAAAATACTATATTCTTGGAAGTGTTGCGACAGCGTTCTTCTTATTGGGAATGGTTTTGATCTTTGGAGCTTCTGCAGGTCAGTTTGGTGATGAGGTTTTACTTAATATAGGCGCTCTTTTGGAAATTTCATCTGATCTTATGAAAGTCGATCATTTATTTTTGATAGGGTCTCTTTTTATGCTCTTATCAGCACTCTTAAAGCTTGGCGTGGTTCCTTTTCATAACTGGGTTCCAGATGTCTATCAGGGGGCCAATACAGCAGTTACATACTATATGGTTACTGTTGCTAAAATTTCGGCAGTCTTTGTGGTGCTTAAACTAATGAGTGCAGGTTTTATGGTTGAAAGTTATTTCTTTCAACAGGCGATTCAGTGGATTGTTGTTTTCTCGATGCTTTTTGGAGCCTTGTTCGCTTTATCACAGGAAAGTGTGAAAAGGATTTTTGCTTATTCAGGAATTGCGCAATCAGGTTATATGTTGATGTCGATACTTGGGTACGGCTTTGATGGAAAAGGCAGCGTAGATGCTCTGGTCTTTTACTTCTTCCCGTATATATTTTTCTCAGGCGTAGTTTTTTATATCTTACAAAAGTTTGAGTCTAGAAAGGGTGCGGACATAACGGTTTCTGATCTGACGGGCCTTTGTCAGCGCTGGCCGAAAGAGGCCTTTGTTTTACTTCTTGGAATCATTGGACTTTCAGGGATGCCTCCACTTGTGGGATTTGCTGCAAAGGCATATGTCATGAAGGCTACAATTGAGATGGGCTTTTACTGGGTGGCTTTTTGGGGGTTGGTCGCAAGTGCTATTAGTATTGTGTATTATCTAAAAATAATTAGTAGAATGTATTTTTATGATTTTGATTCAAAGCTGCATGTTTTGTGGGAGAGTTCTTTAGAAAAGAAAGCCTTGAATTTAAAAGGCTTTTTATCAGTAATGGTGCTCTTTATGGTGTCGTTAGTGTTTATTTACTACTTTCCAGTGAATTCATAATCACGAAGGCTTTTCATAGCAGCTTTAAAGCCGACAGTTACAATCTGATTTAAGATCTTTGGTTTTAGAGATAAATGATCAGCGAAAAACATTTCATAGTCTTGCGCACTTGGATGAATGTATAAGACCTTAGCCTTGCGGTCAGGAAAGAACTCTTTTTCAAGAGGGTCAATAATTTTAGCAACCTCTTCCTTTGGCATTTGTTTTAGGAGTGATTTTTCTACGGAATTAAAAATTCCATGAAGTTTTTCTTTGGAATTAATATGGTTGATGATTTTATGTTGAATCATCTGGTAAAGGGCCTGATTAGCGATAACAGGAAGGCCATAAGTGTCTAAAGAGCCAAACTCCTCATTCATCTTATATGGCTGCATGGAATAAGACACTATAACAAGGTCAGATCCCTGCTCAAGAGCGATATGGGAGCTTAAAGAGTCTCTGACTTCACCATCAAAGAAAACCTCTCCTTCAATAGTTACAGGAGCAAAAATAGGGGGAAGAGCGGCGGAGGCAGTGATCGAAGTGGCTACATCAACACCCGTGATATAGACAGTATCTTTTCGAAGGCTTTTGATGCCATCATTTAAATCGTATTTTGAGAAGACAGCTTTCTTAGGTTGGTTAAGATAGGTGGCTACAACAAAGAGATCTGCTGCCAAGTCTTCAAAATTTGTGAATTCAGCATTTAAAACAGCGCTCCTGAAGTAGTCACCGAGTCCTTTTGTTGAAAAGAGGCCGTTAATTTTAAAGGCTCTTTTGAGTAGGCTTTCAACCCCTCCCCAGCCTTTAAAGCCATCTGAGAAGAAATTGGGTATCCATTTTGTTGGACTTGGAGTGGACATGTTGATGCTGAACACATCTTTATATCTTAATGAGGGAAGCTTTTTACTGGGTTCAAGGCTATCTAGATTTAAGGTATCCAGGTTGTGGTCACCTTGTGTGAAGGCAAAGATGATATCCTCTACTGAGTATCCTGCAGCAAAGAAAGTGGCGATAACAGAGCCGGCACTTGTCCCAACGTATCTTTTAAAAGCGAGTGGATTGTCATGAAGATCCTCCGCGTTGCCTATTGAAAAGCCTTTTGTTTGCAGGGCAAGAGCGACACCTATATGGAATGCAGCCGCTTTCATGCCGCCGCCGCTTAAAACAAGAGATGGATTTGAACATTCGATAGTGGTCATAGGCTTAGTCTGGACTTTTGTATGTGAATATTCAAGAAATATTGAGGAAATGCACTTAAAATGGGTTGACCAGGTCTAGGTTACATAGGTTAAAGTCCTGATTAGTCAGGTGACTATTTACAATAGTCATGTGGGTGGTAAAACAAATAGGCCGGGAGGACCAATGAGCTTTCAACTTTCTCTAACTGAGTATTCTGCAAAGTACAAAGTGAGTATCTCTACTTTACGCAGGAGAATCAAAAAAGGAGAATTGTCGTTTGTTCAAGAGTCTGGAAAGTACATACTTCCAGATGTTCCTTACGACGAACTTTTGGGTGACAACACTGTCCCCCCCACATACACAACGACTGACCGCGGGTCTGATATCGCTCCCCCGCAAAAGAGTACCTACCAAGCTGCGGCAGTCCCATTTCTTGAGCCTTTGGGCTTAGATTTGTCTTTTGAGACTGCTAAGCCCAAGGTTCAAGAGGGTAGTCAGCCTAAGCAAAA
>JBOEFV010000008.1:0-50482 GCA_050633065.1 Bdellovibrionales bacterium | reverse complement strand
ATGCGATACAAGCATATAAGAAGCTTGATTGTGTATACACGTCAGGGTTCTTGTTTTCAGATCAGCGCCAGGTTGACAAGTATTTTAGGTATAAAGCAAGAGCGGCTTTAAGAGCTCCGGCAAGTTTGGAATGAGAGTTAGTATTCAAAGAAGTAGGCTTGGTGCAAAGCCTTTAGATCAAAAACCTGAGAGAAGCTTGTATAAGCAAGATAGTGAAAACAATTCTATACCGACAAGTTCTATTCAATAAAGAAATAATTTCTTGAAGTTCGTATAAAGCTAAAAAGCCGCTTGTTAGAGCGGCTTTTTTTATTAGTGTTCAGTGCGCAAGAGTACTTTAGGCGTGTCGTCATCAAGGCCGACCTCCATTGGCTGTAAGATATCTGCATCATAAGGCCAGTCATATTCAGAAAACCTACCAATGGGCTCTAATCGCCTTACAATACCCATCCATATAGGAAGAGCAGCAGAGGCTCCAGTGATTTTACGGCCTTTGTCAGTTAGGTAGGGGGCTTTTCCGACCCACACCACATAAGCGTAATCAGGTGACACACTTGCAAACCAGCCATCCCCGTGGCTGTTGGTTGTCCCTGTCTTTCCTCCGTAAACGCCTTTAAGGTTTAAAGATTTAGAGCGCTTTGCCGTTCCAAGTGTAAGAGTGTTCTTCATCATTTCTAAAAGCATGCGCTTTGATGAACTCATCGGCTCTTCGGAGATTTCAGGGGCGTCTCTTAAGTATAAGATTTCATTGTCTTCAGTTAATATTTTACGAACAAATTTTGGTGTGTTCGTAAAAGTATCTTGGCTGTCGAGGCTTAGATTGATGTAGGCTCCTAATAGCTCTAACGGAGAAGCCTCAAAGGATCCTAGCGCAAGGCTTGGTGTAATTGGAGAAAACTCATTAAATCCGTATTTGATAAGGTTCTTATAAACTTTTTTGTACCCAAATTCTGACATCATACGAACAGTGGGAATGTTTTTAGATTTAGCAAGAGCAAGATACATTGGTACAGACTCAGGTTGGTTTTTTGAAGAATAGTTTTTAGGTGTCCACTTCTGGCCCTCATACTTATATGTAAAAGGAGTGTTTAAAATTTCAGTTGTTGGGTTTAGTTCAGGGTCTTCTTGTTCTAAAGCTGTGAGGTAAACAAAAGGTTTTGCTGTTGATCCAATTTGTCTTTTCCCATAAAGGGCTGAATTAAAGTTTAAGCTTCTACTTGGTCCACTTGTTAGTGCTATTACAGAGTTTCTAGAGTTGTCTGCAATAAGAGCGCTTCCTTCAAAGCCTTGAGCGCGTCCTTTTAGGTGAGCGTCGACGGCAATCTCCATTTCTTTTTGAGCAAAGAGATCCATTTCAGTAAAAATAGATTTTCCATCAGAAGGAATATCTAAGTTTTTCAATTCATTTAATACAGCGTTCACATAATAAGGGGCTTGAACGTGTTTCTTTGATTTAGAGATTTGGATTGAAGGAGTAAAGTTTAAAGCCTTTTCTTGCTCACGTTTAGAAATAAGATCTAATTCAAGCATGCGGTTTAAAACTTCTTTTTGGCGAGATTTTGATGTTTTCTTATGTGGGCCATATATACCAGGACCTTTAACAGCTCCTGTTAATAGTGTGCACTCTGAAAGGTTTAGTGATCCTACATCTTTTCCAAAGTAATGCTGAGAAGCTTCTTGAATACCATGAACCGCATATGGGCCGCTTTGCCCCCAGTAAATATAGTTTAAATATGATTCAAGAATTTGATCTTTTGTAAGAATAAGTTCTAGAAGTACAGAGAGCCATGCTTCTCTGACCTTTCTTTTTAAAGTTTTCTTACTAGTTAGAAATTTATTCTTAACAAGTTGTTGGGTTAGGGTGCTCCCTCCCTGACTGAAGCGACCTGTTTTAATGTTTGTGATGACAGCTCTTAAGATGCCTCTAATACTTACGCCTTTATGTTTTAAAAAGCGGTCGTCTTCAATAGCGAGGATGCTGTCTAAACAGTAACGTGGTATTTGTGAGAGTTTGACGTGCGTTCTTAAGACATGTTTGCCTTGAGACATTTGAGTGAACAATATTGCTGGAGCAAAAAACTCATCTAAGGGAATAGCCCTGCTGTCTAAAATTTTAGAAATTTTAAGAATTTGAGAAGAAGAATTCTCAATTACAATTTCTTCGTTGTCCTCATTTACAATAAGAAAGCATGTTTGAGTGTCAGGCAGGGTGTTACTGCCTAAACGGTCCTCACAGAGGTTTCCGGGTAAAAAGGTGAACTCTCCTTTATCTAGGGATTGGTTGGGGCCTCGTTCTTTAAGGCCTGATTGAGTTAAATAAGAGGACAAAGAATGTGCACTTATTTTTTGCATTCTCTTAAATGAAAGAGGGGCTGTGTAGAACTTTGTTGGAGGGTCAAACCAGCCGTTAGATGTTGATTTTTTAAGCTGAATTACTTCTGCTCCTGCCCAAAACAAAAAAACACAAATGACAACTAAAAAGAGTATGTAGAATAACTTCAGGCGCTGTTTTAAAGACTTTCTTGACATATTTTTTAACCCCTCGTTTAGTTGAGAGTTATGAAACTATCTCCCAATCAAATGAATAAAATAGCAGTTGAGGTTTTTAAAGCTCTCTCTGGTGTCGACAATGTAACTGTTAATGCTGATAAAGAAAAGTTTAAATCAGTTATTGTGCAAGTTTTAAAGCAAAATATTGAAGAGGAAAAGGAGCTGGATCAGGCTGTGAACACTATGATGGACACGCTTGAGAAGCAAAACCCGAATGCTTTTGAGCGTTATAAGATGTTTCCACTGTTAAAGAAAAAATTAGCTGAGCAAAGAGGTTTTGTACTTTAGGTTTAAAGGTAAGGATAATTACAATGATATCAGAAAATAGAGCAAACCACTTGGCTCACGTTATTAGAGAAGCACTTAAGAAGCAGAAGTTAGTTCTAGATGCAGACGAGCTGCAGCTCTTACAAAGAGTAAAGCTTGGTGTGAATGAGTTTATTAAAATACACAATGAGGTGGATGGGCTGGCTCGAGCTCAACTGACAAACCAAAAGAAGAATATTGGAGAAGGCTCAATGGAGTGGGAAGTTCTTTACGGACGTTTCTATGAGCAAGAACTGCAAAGAAAGGGGCTTTAATATGAAGGCTTTAGTTAAAATACTGTTTACGCTTTTGTTGTTGCCGAATATGGCGAATGCTTTTGATTTTTACTGGGAAGGTAATTACAGCGCCGAAGGCAATTATTTAAATGGAGTTGATTTAGGAAATTCTACAGATGGTGATAAAGCTTATATCAATCACCACTTGCTACTTCGCCCTGAAATCATTTTATATGAGGGTGTGAGTTTTCATATGGGCCTTGATACTTTAAACGGAACAGGCTCAACAGCACCGTCTACCAGAGTGGGACAAATTCTTGGTGGAGAGTTTTCTTCAAGTACAAGTGCTTATGCTGCAGATGTTCCAGAGCCGTTCTTACAAAGGCAAATTCAAAAATCTAGAGGTGTAGACATCAATGAAGCTTATCTTAAGTACTCTCATACAAATGGAGAGTTAAGAGTTGGTAGGCAGCCTTTAGAGTTTGGTTACGGTGCTTTTTACAATGCAGGGTATGGAGTTTTTGACCACTGGTTTACGAATAGAGACGGTATCTCATATAACTTTAATATGGGGTCATTAAGCTTTACTCCAATGTTTAACTTTATGACTTCAGCGGTTAGATCTGGAGAGCAGACTACAGAGTTTGGTTTAAAGTTTAACTTTGGTGTAGAAGACACAGGGCTTGATCTTGGCTTTATGTTCTTACAAAGACAGGTGTCAGCTAGTCAGAATAGCTTAAATCCTGTTCCAGGAGTGACTACAGGTGCTGCTCAACCGATTACGTATGGTCTTTTTTACAACAGACAAAAAACAAACCTTCGTTATGGTTTTGAAGCTCTTTTTCAAGATGGAAAACTTGGTGATGGTATAAACTCTAAAGGTTTTGGTCTTGCTGGTGAAGTAGAGTGGAATTTAAAGAGTTGGAGTTTTTCTGGAAAATTTGGTTATGCTCAAGGAGATGATCCAAATGATTCATCATCAATTTCTTCAGTTGCAATGCACAGAAACTATAACTTAGGAATGATTTTATTTAACCACCCTTTAGGAGCTTCTAGCTTTGACCCACTTGGAACAGATGTTCGTGGTAGAAGGGGAGCCTTATCCTCAGCAGACTACAGTTCTGATTTAGTTGTTGATACAGAGAGTATTTCTAATGCGATGTATTTAGCTCCATCAGTGAGTTATAGCTTTAGTAATAAATGGAACTTGGATTCAACTCTTGTGTTTGCATGGCTTGATGAAACTCAGGTTGCTGGAGTTGGAGAGGTTTCGTCATTCTTAGGGTCAGAAATTGATTTGACACTTACATACAATCCAACAGAAAATATTACTTATAGAACAACTCTAGGATTTTTCATGCCGGGGAGTGCTTTTGAGGGCGCTGGTTCTTTAGAAACAGATACAAGTTTTGGGGCTACTACTAGTTTAGGAATCAACTTTTAGACTACAACTTTGCATTACATAATTTATATACATCTAGATGTCCCTAAGGGCTTTGGTTTTGCCAAGGCCCTTTTTTTTATTAAGATACTACTGAAGACTCATTTGCTCAGGGGTTACAACGTCATTTAGCATTGGCACTGAACCTTGATGGGCGCGAATCTCTTGAGATCTACGGTTTGAATTCGCTTGAGCAGCTCTAGCGGCATCTTGAGCTAATCTGGAAGCAGCCTCTGTTGCTAGTTTTAGAACACGATCTTGTGCATTCTCTTCTCCTGTTCCAGCTTCAGGGCTTCCAGGTGCTGCACCTGGAGCTAAGTTAGCATCGTCTAAGATGTCACCTACAGTACCTGTAAGGCCACCAGTAAGACTAGTACCTGTAAGCTTAGCCATCCATTCTTCATAGATTCCAATAGAGTCATTTAAGATAGCATTGTTAGGATCTTGCGCTTGATTAGTTTTCATTTGAGCAAGGCCTGCTTGAAGCTCCCCTGTACACGCAGTTTTATCAGCTTGAGCTGAACAGTTGATAACAGCTGTTGCAATTTGAGCTTCATTTTGAACTAGAGCATTCACAACTTCATTTGAACCCATTAAGTTTGAAAAAGCAGAGTTTGTACTAAATGAACTTAAGATTGCAATTTTTTCTTGTGGGCTTGAAGCGCTATCAATTGCTCCATTGATAAGTGGACGGATGTTTTCCATATATGAAATATACTGTGCTTGAGGAGAAGACTCTCTTAAAGCACTAGCGCTTAGGCAAGAGATCTTAGACTGAATATCAGAACTGTTTCCTTCATCGCCGATATCACCAAGATCATCGCCAAGATCAAGAATCTCTTGAGCTTTACTCTGACTTAGATTTCTGAGTTCACGGTTACGAACATCATCACTAAATGTATCAATGTCTCTATCAATACCGAGTGCGCTTTTTAAATCATTTACGATCTTTTCTAAATACTCAGAGTCAGAAGCTGCTAAAGTACAACGGTTATTTGCCTCAATAAAATCATCAACTTGGGCAAAGACATCTTTAATTTCATCTGTATCAATATCACTTGGCGTAGCGCCGTCTTCATCAGGGGCGTCACCTTGTCTTGTCGGAGCCACAATACTACCAGGGGCGGCAGGCTCTGGCGCAGCATTAGTAGGCTCTGCAGTCGCTATAATTTCAGTTACATCTGGTGCTGTTGTTGTAGTAGCAGCAGCAGTGGCATCACCATCAATTGCTCCTGTTCCTCCAGCTGGTGGAGGAGTTGTTGTCTCGGCGCTAGGATCTGCAGCCGGTGCGCCGGCTGTGCTGTTTGCATCAATGTGTGCAGAATCAGCAGCGTCTGCACCTGCAGTGGCTGCGGCAGCTGAAAGTTCACTCTCTAGGCGCGGCATATTTTCAGTAAGGAGTTGTCTTGCTGCAGCCTGAACAGTTGGGATTTGCCCTAAAGAGGCTACACTAGTGTCAAAATTCTCAAAGTCAGTGTTTCTTATTTCTTCAGGGTCTTCAATACCATAGTTTTCAATTGTAAGAGGGGCACTTCCTTCAGGAGGGTGAACACGAATCTCGTCTCCTACTTTAACATATAAACGTATTTCAACAGAGTGAGTATCCTCATTGGCTTTTAGAACAAGTATTTTTTCACAAGTTTCTGGAGAGTGTTCGGCTGATTTGAAGGTTTCAATCGTAACGCTGTTGTTGATAGGGCAGCTTTCAGAAGTAGAGGCAAGGCTTCTAGATGCCATTTCAAACTTACTAGATAGGTTAGCGCTTGTGTTGTAGCTGTTTACTACATAGATGTGAAAAGAAAAAAGTCCTAAACACAGGCTAAGTGAGATATTTCTAATATTTGCTGCTTGCATTGAATCCCCCTAAGATATCAATTATAAAGGCGTTAACCTTTGAAGGTACTACTACAATATCTGGGCCAAGTATTTTAAGCGTCTAGTCTAAGCATGAGGGGTTTGAGTGTTTAAAGATTTTACAGGTGAATTAAAAACTAATCAGTCTTTAAACTGGGATTGGCTGGATTGGAAAGCTCAGCTGAAACACTCTTATAAAACTAAAGAGGACTTCTTAAAGAGATTTGAGCTTGGTGTAGAGGAAGAGAAGGGCTTCTTAGAAGGCTCCTCTGTCTTTAATATACAGTCCACTCCTTATTACACATCTTTAGCAGATGCTAAAAACCCTCAAGACCCTATTCGTAGAATGATTCTGCCTAGAGGGGAGGAGGTTTTAAACCTTAATATGACTCAAAATGATCCACTAGGGGAAAATAAGAACAGGCCTTGTGAGAGGTTAGTTCACAGGTATTCAGACAGGGTTTTGTTTTTAGTAACGGATTATTGTGGAATTTATTGTAGATACTGTACAAGAAAGCACTTTACAGGTGGTGGCAAAGTTTTGCCTGCAAAAGATGAGTATCAAGAGGCATTAGATTATATAAAAAAATATAAAGGCATAAGAGAAGTGATTTTAAGTGGGGGAGACCCGTTAACACTTTCAAACTCTAAGCTTGATAAAATTTTATCAGATCTTGATGAAATTCCTCATGTTGAACTTATTCGTGTGGGTTCACGAATGCCTGCAGCCTGCCCTATGCGTTTAGATGAAGGGCTTTTAAAGGTTTTTAAAAAGGACACGCCAATTGTTTTGATGAGTCACTTTAACCACCATCAAGAGGTGTCTCTTCTTGCAAAAAAATATTTAAGAAATTTTGCAGAAAACGGGGTGCAGATTTTTAATCAAATGGTTCTTTTAAATGGTGTAAATAACAGTGCGGCTTTGGTTTATAAGCTCTCAAGGGAGCTTATATCGTGTAAGGTTTTTCCTTATTACATGTTTCAGTGTGACCCGTCTCCTGGAACAAGTCATTTACAAATACCAATTCAAGAGTCGTTAAAAATTCAAAGAGAGCTGTGGGGGCATAGCTCTGGTTTAGCGATGCCAATATATTCTGTTGATATTCCTTCAGGGGGAGGGAAAACATACCTTACGCCAAATTATATTGAATCTTTTAAAGACGAGGCTGTGGAGTTTAAGGGGTTTGATGGTGTAAGAGCAACGTACTTAAACCCTTTAAAAGAGCAAAGCATAACGCCTTATGTGTCTGACGAGGTGTCTGATGAATGGAGGTCTGTCAAAAACTCTAAAGAGGTATTGTAGGATCTAGAGTTAAAGTTATTTTTTTATCTGGCTTAACAGTTACAACTTTTTCAACGTAAAGCTTTCTAAGTCTATCAACGGCCTTAATGGTTAGAGTTCTAGATGAAGGGACTCTGTAATTCTTAATAGGGGCCCTTTCTCTAAGTTTTCTTCCATTGATATAAATAACAGTGTCTTTATACTTTGTTGTGATATCAAGGTAGCCAATATTTAGTCTTTGTAGAGTAAACTCCTCTTTAGCGCCGTTACCACGAGAAACGAGTTTAGATTTATAACTTAAAAAGCCATCTTTTTTAAGGCCGATAACAAACTCATTTTTAGCTGGAACAGACACTCTTCCAGGTGTTAGCTGTCCTGTGTTTTTACCGTTGACATATATCTCTGCTCCAGAGGGAGCGCTTGAAACAATAATATTGTGAGCGTTTAGAGTTTGAGACAGCTTAGAGCTTTCTACAGAGGGTTGCTCTAAAGCATATTCAACATTGGTTTCAGAAGGCATAAGCTGTGAAGTTATAAGTGCTATAGCAACAATAAAGATGCCTATAATTGACAAGTTTGCAGGAGAAAAAAGATCATTCCTCTGTACTTTTTTAATTGTACTTGGTCCAGACTGACTACTTATAGAGGCGGTCTGGTTGATATTTGTTACATTAGTTCCTTCAACACGTAAGGCGTTAAAATCAAAAGAAACCTCTCCGCTACTTCCTGTTGGAGCCAGAGGGTCAAAGTCAGTGCCTGTGCCTGTGCCAGTTCCACCACTTACTCTAGTTTTGTCTGCTTGTGTGTCATTTTTTGAAAAATCAAAGCTTTTAGAAAGTTTAGAGTACTCAACAAATTTCTTTCTATTTGATAAAACCTCATCAGCGTACAAACTTTTCACGAAAATAGAGAAGTCATGAGATGAGAAGTCTGGATAGAAACGATTTAAAAATCTGTTTAAGTCTTTATAAAACTCTGCACAGGTTTGGTAGCGATTGTTAGCATCTTTTGCTAAGGCAATATTAACGATGCGCTCAAGTTCTTCAGGAACATTCGGATTGATTTTTGAAATAGCAGGGATCTTGCCCTCTCGAATCTTCTTAAGAGTGTTCATTTCAGAAGATGATGTGAACAGTCGCTTGTTTGCTAAAAGTTCCCAAAGAACAATACCTAATGAGAAAACATCAGTTCTAGAATCGATTTTTTCCCCTGAAGCTTGCTCTGGAGACATGTATGAAAACTTACCTTTTAAAGTTCCAGCTTTAGTCTCTTCTTTTTCGCCTTCAGCTTTTGCAATTCCAAAATCGACAACTTTAATTTCACCTTCAAAACTTACCATGATGTTTTGAGGACTCATATCTCTATGAATAATATTAAGAGGTTTTCCGCTAGAGTCGTCTAAACACCTGTGGGCATTATCAAGACCTGATGCAACTTCTTTAGCAATATAAACTGCTTGATCAACACTGAACCCAGGTCTTTTCTCTTTGCCGAGTCTAGATAGAACTTGTCTAAGGTTTTTACCTTCAATCAACTCCATAACAATATAGAACTGACCCATCTCTATTCCAAACTCATAAATCTTTGCAATATTTGAATGAGAGAGGTTAACGCAAATCTTAGCTTCTTCAGTGAACATTTGAATGAACTCTTCATTAGAAGAGTACTGTGGCAGAATACGTTTCATCGCAAGGAACTTACCAATACCTTGAACGCCAGAAGTTTTTGCTAGAAAAACTTCAGCCATCCCGCCCATCGCGAGTTTCTCTAATAAAAGATATTTTCCAAAAAGTTCTGGTTTTTTTGCTGTGCTCATTCAGGTAATTGATCGGAACGAAAAGAAGTTAGCTTTACATCTTTAATGCGCAGGGCTAGACTTAAGGCAAGATGAAATGGATCGGATTAACAGGTGGAATGGGTTGCGGGAAGTCGACAGCCTTAAAAGTGTTTAAAAACCTGGGCTTTGGTGTGGCCTCGGCAGATGAGGTTGTTCATTCTCTTTATCAAAAAGAGAGTGTTATAAAAGAAGTATGTAAATCCCTTGGTATTGAGGTGGAGGATTTTTCATTATCAAAAATTTCAGAGATTGTTTTTGCAGATGATAAAAAACTAGAAGCCTTAGAGGGTGTGATTCACCCCTTGGTTCGAAAAGAAGTTAAAGAAATTCGAAAGAGTTTTGAGGAAGAGGGCTTTAGTCTGTCCTTTTATGAGGTCCCTTTGCTGTTTGAGAAGCAAATGGAGGATGGTTTTGATTATACAGTTTGTATCGGAGCGTCAAAACCAGTTCAATTAAGACGAATTAAAGAAAGAAATCCATCATGGAGCGATCAAGAGGTTAAAGCCCGGCTAAAAGCTCAACTTTCTTTAGAGGAAAAAAAAGTAAAAGCAGATTTTTATATTGATAATTCAAGGAGTCTTGAGGATTTAAAGAAGTCTTGTGAGGGACTGGCTAAGAAGCTTAATTAAGAATGTAGTGTATAGGTATTATAAAACTTTTTGTTTCAAACTCGCTCCAGGGGAGGGGTTTGTACTGTTTTAAATTCTTTGCAAGCTTTAGCGCTGCGGACGTGAGTGAGTTGTGTTTAGAGGGTGTGATCAGCTCAAAGTATGTAATGGTCCCTCTCTTATTTAGAGTTAAAGAAATTGTAACTGTGCCTTCTTGTTTGAGTGCTAGTGCTGCTCTCGGATATACGGCTTGTGACTGGATGAAGCTGATGAGGTCATCAGAATAAGAATTTGCCTGCTTAGAGGGTTTTTGATTTGTTTGATTTGTTTGATTTGTGTTTGGAAAATTATTTAAGGCTTTTTCAGAAATAGGTGTTTTTTGCTCTAAAAAGAGAGCGACCGGTGGTGAGGGTTTAGCGGGCAAAATACTCGTACTGTCTATAAATAAAAGTGTATGCAGGATTAGACTGAGAACTAAAAACTTTGAAAAAGACATAAAAAGAGAGTTCCTAAAGGCTATATATAAAGCAAGCTTTAAATTCACAGATTTTAAACAATTTGCAGGCCTTTTATCAGCATGTAATACTTATAAATAAGTTTGCTAAGGAGGGCACTTTGAAATTTATCGGTATTATTACGCTTGTTTTTTGGTCAGTAACGGCTTTTTCAAATTCTAACACATATTATGGTACTCACGAGATTTCAGAGTTCACCAGTGGTGAGTTAAGTGGAGACGACCTGGTGCGTTTCGTTGGTGATGTAAGCCAGAGGTCTTTTAATCCTTTAGGGTATAAAAGAGGATCAAAGCCTGCGCTATTTGGTGATATCGATTTAGAGCGTGATGAGAAAGGTTACTTTGTCAAAGATGTTTACTGTAACTACAAGATTCGTAATAGAGTGGGCCCGAACAGGATTCCTGCAAATAATATAATGAATACAGAGCACACATGGCCACAATCAAAAGGTGCTAAGCGTGAACCTTTTAGAGGAGACCTTCACCATTTATTCCCAACAGATTCAAAGGCAAACAGCACTAGAGGAAACTTTCCTTTTGGTGAAGTTGATGGAGAAAGTGTTTCACACAGTTGTACAGCTTCTAAGAAAGGACATCTTATTGACCCTGAAACAGGTAGAACAACAGGAAGAAGAGGTTACCAGCCTCCTGTAGAGCATAGAGGTAATGTAGCAAGGGCATTATTCTACGCTGCAGGTTTTTACGGCTACTCTATTTCAGACATAGAAGAGTACTACTTAAAAAAATGGAACCTTGAAGATCCTGTAGATGCAGAAGAAATAGAAAGAAATGATCAGATACAAGCAGCTCAAGGAAACAGAAACCCATATATTGATTTTCCAGAAATGGTTAACCGTATAGGTGATTTCTAGTAAGATGTTTTAAATACATGTTTAATATATTCTAAAAGCATGTAGCCTAAGTAGATGAATATTAAAAAAATTAATGAGCAGGTCTCACCCCCGGTTTTCTGGGGGGCAAACCTTTTTATCTTTATACTCATTCTGTTCACAATTTCTTTTGGTGATAGTTTTGTTTCAAGTGTAAGTGTACTTGAGAAGAAGTTTTTAGAGCATTTTGGATGGGCTTACATTGTTCCAATAATTCTGCTTTTTTTCCTGATATGTAAAAACCTATACTACTTCTCAAACCTTAAAATAGGCGGAAAAGACGCTGAAGTGGAGTTTAGCAATCTTGCCTGGATAAGTATGCTTTTTAGTGCAGGCCTTGGAATTGGGCTTTTATACTCAGGAACATATGAGCCATTAGCGTATTATTTTAACGCTCCTCAAATCCAACATTTAGGAAATGGCGAAAAGTTTATATCAGCTTTAAATATTGCATACTTTCATTGGGGGGTTCCTGCATGGTTAATATATAGCTCGGCAGGCTTGATGATGGCCTTTGCAGGCTTTGGGGAGAAGAAGAGTTTTTTATTCTCAAGCTATGCGCCGTTTAAAAATAAATGGGGGCACCACATTGTTAATATTTTAGCGATTGTATCAATTCTTCTAGGAGTGGTGACAGCTTTTGCTCTTGGGGTAAAGCAAATCAACACAGGTGTAAATATTGTTTTCCCCTCAGTTTCTGTAAACAAAGTCAGTCAGGCTTTTTTAATAGGTCTTATTACTGTAGTTGCGACAGCCTCTGTTCTTTCAGGCCTAAAAAAAGGCATTAAAATTTTAAGTCTTTTAAATATGGGGTTAGCGTTTTTAATATTTTTATTGGTGTTTGCATACATCTCAACAAGCACTTTTTTTAATATTTATATTGAAGCAATTGGGTATCATATATCACACCTTATAGAGACCCTCACATACACTGCTGCAATGGAGGGTAAAAAGTGGATAGGGGATTGGACTATGCTTTACTGGGCATGGTGGGCTTCATGGGCTCCTTTTGTGGGGATGTTTATTGCAAGAATTTCTAAAGGAAGAACAATTAGAGAGTTCTTTATAGGAACAATTATGGCCCCTTCTTTGGTGTGTTCAGTGTGGATCACCGTCTTTGCTGTTTTTGGTTATGCTAAACAAAATGAAGGAGTTATTGATTTTAAAGATATAATTTTAAACAGCCCCCAAGAAAGTCTTTTTGAAATTATAAATGCAACTCATTTCCCGGCGCTTTTTTCTATTTTAGCAGTTTTGTGTATTATTGTTTTTTACATTACGTCGTCAGATTCAGGATCGTATGTTGTTGATATGATTGCTTCAGGTGGACGGCTTGCTCCGCATCCATATTTAAAAATTTACTGGTCAGTGGTTGAAGGGTCCCTTGCGTTAGTTTTGATTTATTATGGGGGGATAGAGTTTATTAAGAGCTTAGTGATACTGGCTTCATTACCAATACTTCTTTATATTTGCTACGGGACATATAAATTATCCTGCTCTTTAGGAAAAGAGCAGGGCTAAACAAAGACTAATTAAAGTAGTCTTTTGTAAAATCATACGGTGCAAAGAAGAACATTCTTAAGACGCTTAAAAAAGCTTTTTTGTCAGTGATCTTTAGCTCTTTTAGGTGGTCAGGAATTTCAAAATCATCAAGGCCGTTTGTAAGGACTGATTGAGTGTCATCATTCCATCTCTCCCAAAAAAGGCAGTCATGCTGACTAACAGCAGTCGCATCGTAAACAGCAACTTGATATTCACGAAAACCTCCGCTCATAGTCATCACGTCCTTATTTGCAGAACCTGTGATCAAAACAGGAACCTGCTGGTCGGAGTTGATTACAGGAGCGCTCTTGCAAGATAAGTGGTCCTTAGCGAGAACGCCATCAACAGAAATAGATTTTACGTGAAAGGTGGTGGCAAGAACCACAGGGGTTTTGTCACCAGCCCTGTATTTCTCCGTTTCGTTTAAAATATGTCTAGTCATATCAGGAGGCGTGACTTTCCACTTAACACNNCGTTAATGCTGATTAAACGGACCTGGATCAATCATCTTGATCTTGATACCCGTTCTGCCCTTTTGTTTGCCCTATCTTTGTCCATGGGATCGCCCACACCGACGGATCAGGTTGATAAAAAGGTTGTTTGGGATATGAGCTGCTGAATTATCGTGTTTATCCAAAGGTTTAAGCGTTTCAAGAAGAATAAATATATCAACGTTATTCTTGAGCTTTGCAGTTTTTAAAGCCTCAACAATTGTTGGGTCATATAAAAATTGATCATCAACAAGAATTTGTTCTTTTGCGCCAAGAATGGTTTGTATGTTCTGCTCTATTGCAGACATCTCTGTCCCATAAATATTATTTTGTGACGGAGCCACAATAGAGTTTCCTTTTTCAACATAGGGAAGATCAATCTCATACGGGGAAAACTCATTAAAGCTATAGCGATTGATCACATCAATGTCTTTTAAAAGAAGCTGAACTAAAAGAGACTGTCTCCAATACGGTTGTTAATACTTTTGCTGTACCTGTGTTGTGGCAAAAACCCCTTGTTTTTATTGTCGATCACGGCCGCTTTTTTTGAAGAGTATAAAGATTCATGTGCGATGAAGCTCTCAAGGTCCTCACTTCGTGGTATCTTTGGAAAGACTGCGATCATAAAGTCAGCAGGGGAGAGTTCTGTGGAGCTGTTTTTTTGAAAAGTCATGATGTCTTCAATAAGTGAGTTAATAGGAAGCTCTGAAGCAATTTCAAACAGCCCCATTTCTTTAGATACGCTGTGCTTACTTAAAAGAGGATTTAAATTGTTAAGGATAAAAGAGTAGATTTTCTTTTTAGTCTCAGCAACTCGAGAAATATGTTTCGCTTTGGTGATTTCATCAAGAGTCATACTTAAATGCATGGATTCAGGTAGTGTTTCAGTCACAACAACTTCAAACCCCTCCATTGAATGAACACTTGAAAAAGAGCTTGATAACTGTAAAAAGCTGAAAGAAAAAATAATAAAATAATGAATTGGTTTCATCCGGCCTCTCCCCTTTGCAAAAGCATAGTTCTAAGGCAAAGAAGGTGGGGTGGTCATGTAAGCCTTTTAAGCGTGTAGTAATTACAAGCGGTTAAACAAAGCGGTAAGGCTCTAATGGCCTTATTTTTGTTATGGCAAAAACCGAAAGAAAAAGCTTTTAAAAGAGGCGTGGCGCCACTTATCTAAGAAGCTTGGCAGGGAATGAAAATGTCCTTAGTCTAGGCGGGCAAAGTTAGATAAATACAGGAGTTGTTTATGTCAAAAAAGGTAGCTTTAGTTGCAGGGTCAAGAATTCCATTCACAAAGTCGTTTAGTCACTACCAGGAGAATACGGGCCAAGAGTTGATGACGGCAGCATTAAAAGACCTTGTTGAGAAAACAAATCTTAAAGGGAAAAAAATTGATGACGTGGCTCTTGGGGCTGTGATGATGCACGGGTCTGATTGGAACATCTCTAGAGAGTGTTCCTTAGGGTCGGGTCTGTCACCTTTAACGCCAGCTTATGATATCAGAAGGGCTTGTGGAACAAGTTTAGAAACAGTCATCGCAATAGCTAATAAGATTAAACTAGGGCAGGCAAGAGTTGGAATAGCAGGTGGCTTTGATACAAACAGTGACGCTCCAATTGAGTTTAAAAGAAGTTTTGCTAAGAAACTTATTGAGCTTAATAAGAGTAAGACAGCGTTAAAAAAAATATCATCACTTCTAAGTTTCAAAACTAAAGACCTAAAGCCACAGTTTCCAGGTGTGGTGGAGCCTCGTACAGGAAAGTCTATGGGGCAACACTGTGAACTTATGGCAAAAGAATGGAAGATTAGTAGAGAAGACCAAGACCAGCTTGCTTTTGAGAGTCACCAAAAAGCTTCAAAGGCTTATGATGAAGGTTTTTATGATGACCTGGTTTGTGAGTTTAACGGGGTTAAGAAAGACAGTATTGTTAGGCCGGGAACAACGATTGAGAAACTTTCAACCTTGAGGCCTGCTTTTGATAAAAGCTCTGAAGGAACTTTAACAGCGGGAAACAGTACAGCTTTAACAGACGGTGCTTCATGTGTGCTTTTGGCGGATGAAGATTATGCTAAGGAAAATAATTTACCAATCTTAGCTTATTTTGTAGATGCGCAAGTTGCAGCTTTTGACTTTGTAAAAGGTGAGGGCTTATTGATGGCTCCGACTATGGCAGTTGCTGAACTGTTAAAAAGAAACAAGTTAACGTTTGATGACTTTGATTTTTTTGAAATACACGAGGCTTTTGCAGCACAAGCGCTTTCAACGTTTAAAGCGTGGGAAGATGAAGACTATTGTAAGAACAGGCTTGGTCTTGATAAAGCTTTAGGAAGTATTCCAAGAGAAAAGTTAAACATTAAAGGCGGGAGTCTTGCAGTGGGCCACCCGTTTGGAGGAACGGGTGCAAGAATTAGCGCAAGCCTTTCAAAAATACTTAATGAGTCAGGAAAAGGTAGAGGACTTATTTCTATTTGCACCGGTGGTGGAATGGGAGTTGCTGCTATTTTTGAAAAATAGGTGGCGGGTCGCTTAAACCCTTTTGAGCCGGCAAAAGCTTATTTTTAAGGCTTTTTGCAGGTAAAGCATTATTTTTTAATGAACAGAAAAAAGGCTAATTCTGACGCGCAAGCTACGAAGGCCCCCATATTTTGGGGGAAGAGATTTTAATTTGAAAACTTCTAGATCGAAAAGGGAATAGGTCCTTATAATATTGAGGCGGGGCAGTCTGGGAAAAAGGCCCTCAAAGCTAGATTTAAAAGGGAGAAGAAATGGACTTAAATGTAGAACCGGTAGACCACAAAGTGGAAGAGAACAGCGCGATAGAGAAAAGACAAACTACGTTTAAAGATTCGTTTTCTGAAGAGATTTTTAACTTAACTTATAAGTATGGAAATGAAAAAGACATCAATGAAAGACACTTGGCTGTAGCAAAAGATTTAGCATCTGTAGAAGCTCCAGAGAAACAAGCTTACTGGACTGAAAAATTTCTAGATATATTAGAAGACTTCAAATTTGTACCGGGTGGAAGAATCACTTCAAACGCTGGAACAGGCTTAAAGGGCACAACTTATATTAATTGCTTTGTAAGTGGATTTAGAGGTGAGAGCCAAGATTCAATGGAAAGCATTATGGATGAACTTAGACGTCAGGCTTTGATCTTAAAGTCTGAAGGTGGCTATGGCTTTTGTTCAGATGTAATGAGACCTAGGGGCGCTTATGTTGAAGGTATTGGTGGAGACTCTCCAGGTGCTGTTAAGCTTTTAGAAATGTGGGATTCACAGAGTGCTGTTATCACTGCAGGAAGTGGACTTAAGAACAAGAAGAACAAAGGTAAAAAGAAAATTCGTAAGGGTGCTCAGATGGTGACTATGTCAACTTTCCACCCAGATATTGAAGAGTTCATCACAGCAAAACAAACTCCAGGCAGACTTACAAAGTTTAACATGTCTGTTCTAGTTTCAGATGAGTTTATGTNNTCCTGATTATGAGGAAGCTAAAGAAGATTATAAAAAGCATTGGGATGGAAACATTGATAGCTGGAGAGCTAAAGGGCTTCCGTTAAAAACTTATAAGACTTTTGAGAATGCAAATATTCTTTGGGATCTTATCATGCATTCAACTTACAGCCGTAATGAGCCGGGTATTCTTTTTGGAGACACAATCAACAGAATGAACAACCTTTATTATGCTGAGCATATCAACGCTACAAACCCTTGTGGTGAGCAGGTTTTACCTGTTGGCGGGTGTTGCTTACTAGGTTCATTAAACCTTACTCAGTTTGTAGATACAAAAAAACAAGACTGGGACTATGAAAAACTAAGAGAGATTATTAAAACGTCAGTTAGATTCATGGACAACGTGAATGACAAGACACAGGTTCCGTTACCAGAGCAAGAAGAAAGTCTTCAAGACAAGAGAAGAATTGGTTTAGGAATTTTAGGTTACGGTTCTGCACTTATCATGATGAAGGTTCGTTACGGTTCAGATAAGGCGTTAAAGCTTACTGAAAAACTTGGAGATTTCATCATGAATGAAGCGTACCAAGCTTCAGCAGGTTTAGCGGAAGAAAAAGGTGCTTTTCCATTATACGATTCTAAAAAATATCTTGCAGGTCACTTTGTAAAAGGACTTAGTAAAGAAACTAAAAAAATCATTAGCGAAAAAGGAATCAGAAACAGTCACCTTTTGTCTATTCAGCCAACAGGCAACAGTTCGGTTTTTGCAAACAATGTATCAGGTGGTTTAGAGCCAGTGTTTATGGCTGATTACGTGAGAACAGCAATGCAGCCATACGCTCCAGAAGGTTTAGGCGTTCCAACAAGTATTAACTGGGATGCTAAAAAATATGAAGTTAAGGGGCCAGAAACTAAATGGAGCTGGGGTAAAGAGGGGGATGAGGCATTTTTATTCACAACTTTTGAAGGTGAGACTTGGAAATTTGATGGTCAAAGAGGACTTTTAAAAGAGTCTAGAATTAGAGATTACTCTGTGAGATTTCATGAAGAAGAAAACACGTGGACTCCAGAAGAAGACTGGGCTGCGACTGCATTTAAACTAAATATTGATGATCACGTTAAAACAATGGAAGTTTTCTCTCGTTTTATTGATTCAGCAATGTCTAAAACAGTGAACCTTCCTGCTGATTACCCGTTTGCTGATTTTAAAAAGTTATACGGTGAAGTTTATGAGACAGGAACGATTAAAGGTTGTACTTCATACCGTGAAGGAACAATGCTTTCAGTTTTATCTTCTGAAGGAGCTTCAGATGCAGACACTGATATCAGTGGTGTTGTTAGAACAAAAGCAACTCCAAGACCTGAGTCTTTAGACTGTGATCTTCATCACCTAACGACTTCAGGGGAGAAGTGGGTTGTTTTAGTTGGTCTTTTAGACGGTGACCCGTATGAAGTTTTTGCTATGAAAAAAGCAGCTCTTCAACTTCCGCTTAAGTTAGTAAAAGGTAAGCTGATTAAAGAAAAATCAGGAATGTATAACCTTGAAACTGAAGATGGTTGGTTGCTACGTGATATCAGAACGTTCTTTGAGTCTAACGAGCAAGAAGCACTAACTAGAATGATTTCAACAGCTCTAAGACATGGTGCTGATATTGAATTTATTGTTTCTCAGCTTATTAAGAGTGAAGGAAACATCACTTCATTCTCTAAAGCGATTGCTAGAACACTTAAGAAGTACATTACAGAAGTTACGGCTTTTAAATGTAAAGACTGTGATAGTAGTAACCTAAAACTTCAAGAAGGGTGTTTTGTTTGTATGGACTGTGGAAGCAGTAAATGTGAATAAAAGACTTTGATTATGGCTGGCCTAGATTTTTAGGCCAACTTCTTTTTCACTAAAGTAAAGGGTGAATATTTAAAAATGATATAGCTTGTGCAGATTGATAAAAAAGCACTAAAGCCCAAAGCTCCTCCTAGATGTATAAAATACGGAGTGATGATTTTATAAAAACAAATAAAAATAATTGAAGCTACAATGATGTGAAGATCACTAAAACTTTTATGTGAGCACATTCCTACAAAGCTTGCGCCAAAAGTCACGGTGCTTAAGGCTTCTAAGTTAATAGAATAAAAATTATTCAAAAGAGTAAGTGAAAGAATAAGTACTAAAGACACTCCTGCAGATGCTCTTGTTGGAGTAATCGAGGGGAGCTTAATAAGGTTAAAGGTTAGTAGTGAGGAGATAAGAGTTAAAAGAGTGTAAAGAATCATGAAAGAGCCTTTAAAAAAGTAAAAGAAACCGTTGCTAAAAAGGCAATAGTTCCAAGCTTGCCTCCAAAGCCTCTGCAAAAACGACTAAATATTAAATAAGAAGCTGAAATTAAAATAGGCAGTATGATGAATTCGATCTTTAGACTTAGTGGAGAAGCGCTCATGGCAGCAAAGCTTCCAGTATAGATACACGCAATAAGTTCTTTTGAGCTGTATTTTTTAGAAGTGGGTAAGAAACTTCCGGCAAGTCCAACTAAGACAGAAGATAAAACAGGTGGCACATCAAAAGCTTGTAAGAAGATACAGGCGTAGAACCCAAGTGAGCAGGATATTATAATGAGTGGAGTTTGCTTCTTCATAGGAATAGTTATTCTAGATGTATTTGTTAAATATACAATTGCTCGTGATTTGTTAAAGGTCCAGTTCTACTAAAAGATTAGTTGATATCAACTAATCTTTTAGTTAATCTTTAAAAAAGAGGGATTTATGTCTAAAAAAGCTATTGGTGTATTACTTACGGAAACAGAATTGGAATTGATGAACATACTGTGGGGCTTGGAGTCAGCTACTGTTCGAGAGGTCCTTGCAGGACTTCCAAAAGGAAGAGAGATGGCGTACACGTCAGCTTCAACCATAATTAGAATACTTGAAAAAAAAGGTGTGGTGAGTAGCTTAAAAGAAGGAAAAACCCATATTTATAAGCCTCTTTTAAAAAAAGAAGCTTATGAAAAGAAAACACTTTACCATGTTGTAAATAATGTTTTTGACGGTACCCCTTCAGGTCTGGTTCGAAGACTTATTAAAGATACAAAGCTGTCTCCAGAAGAACTTAAAGAAATAAAAGATTTAATTGGGGAGATATGATGAGCTTTCTTAATCTATATGTTCTTTTGAACTTGGTTTTGTCAGTAGCGGCTGTAACTTCTATGGGACTCTGCAGGTTTTTGAAGTGGAAAAATGATAAAGTGTCTTCTGCTCAGATTTTGATTTTAAATTATGTGCTGTTGTTAACGTCTTCAATTTCATTTTTAACGACATTCTTTTTTTCAGGAGAAGAGATATCAAGTCCAATGCCTCAACAGTTCTCATCAAAAGTGATTGAACTAAAGGGTGGTGTTGAAACAGTCTTTACAGAAAGCTCTAAAGTTCTTATGCCAGATTTTACCATGAACTACTCTTTGATAATTGGGTTTGTTTTACTAGGAGTGATACTATTTAAATTCATCCAGCTATTCTTAGAGGTGGGTAAAACCCTTAATTCCTTTAAAGAGAGTTTGTTGTTTAAGAAAAACGGCAGGTTATCAGTTTATTTATCATCAAGATACCCCATACCATATGCTTTTTCTTTTCTGGGCAAATCCTTTGTAAGCCTCCCTGAAACGCTAATAGAGGATGGAAAACTATTTAAAATAGCTTTAAAACACGAAATTCAGCATATCCGAAATGGAGATACTGCTATAGCTATTTTGGTGGAAGTGATGAAGGTCATTTTCTTCTTAAACTGGCCAGTTCGAAAATGGCTAGATGTGATTTCTTTAGAACAAGAATTTTCATGTGATGAAACTTTAATTCTAAAAAGAGGAGTTTTGGAACTGGAATATAAAAAATGCCTGTTAAAGGTAGCAAACTTTGGGAGAAGCATAGATACAAATTTAGTAGGCGCCACTAGATTTATATTTAGCGACTCCCGCTCAGAATTATCAAGGAGGATACAAAAAATGAGCAAGATAAAAACAAAAATTAGCAAAGGGTCTATGGTCTTATTAATTACAGCATTTATGTCTGTAGTAAGTATGTCGGCGTATACGTTTAAAGTACATGCGAGCATAGGAGGATTGAGTATGGCTGAGGTGAGATCCTTAGTGAAGAAGAAGGATTTTTCTAAAGACTTTCCTGTAGATATTAACAAGAATGTTGTTAAGTGGGTTAATAAATATGCTAGAACCCAAAAAGGTGGAGAATATACAAAGAAAGCTCTTAGTAATTACTATGGGTATAAGGATCTTGTGGATAAACATATTAAAGATTATGGGCACCCTAAAGAGCTTGCAGCGGTTCCCTTTGTTTAATCTATGTATAGGAACTTAAAACAACCCAAGGATCGAAAAGGTGCAGGCTTGTGGCAATTTATACCAAACACGGCAAGAGTCTATAATCTAAAAGTTGGAAAAGATTTAGATGAGAGGCTTGATGTGATTAGAGAGACTGATACTGCAATGAGATACTTAGGGGCTTTAAACCTTAGATTTCAAGACTGGAGACTGGCGGTGTTGTCTTACAATGCGGGTGAAACTGAGGTACAAAGAGTGGTGAATAAGATAGGAAGCCGCGATGCCTGGAAAATTATTAACAATGACCTTAGATATGATAAAGGCTATTTAGCAAAAGTTGTGGCGGCTTCAATTATAATGAAATACCCAGAGATTGTTAAATAGTGATCTGACAAATCATAAAATGTTTATTTTCTTATAGAGTTGAAGCTCGTTCTTCAGCTCTATTTTTTGAAGGGTTGAGGGTTTCAAAATAAGATTTTAAGCCTTATTAGAGTCGTTAAATTTTAAGATAAAGGGCTGAAAAGCCGATAAAATATAGTATGGGACGTCAGCTGCGGTATTTTTTTAAAGCATCACTAGGTTTTGCAATTATCGCAATTTGTTTGTATGGACCGCAAAAAGCCTACTCAATAGCAACAACTAATTTAGTAAGAATGTATGTTCCTGGAAGTATTGGGATTATTAAAATTTCAGATTTAGATTTTGGGGTAGAGGTTCAGGGTGGGCCTCGAAAAAGAGTTCCTCGTGGAAGTGCAGAGACCCCAGAAAATGCTAGCTTTTTAGTTCAAGGAGTTGGTGGGGCAACGTTTACAATTTCTATTCCTCCAGGAAGTATTTTTCTTGATCACCCAACAAGCGGGGATCAGCTTGAAGTTCGTAACTTTAGATCCCGGCCGAACGGGAGCGGTAGGATTCAGAACAATGGAGAAAGAATGGTTTATGTAGGGGCTACAAGGAGGCCTATCCCGCTTACTGCGGCCCCCGGCTTATACACGGGAACATTTACGGTAACAGTGGTTTACTAAAGTATTTATTTGTAGACGTAGTCTATGCTTTTTAGGGTACCTTTTTCAGGCTTTACTTGTGAGTACTCGTTAAACTCTAAGCGGTAACGTCCTTTTGTAAGAGGATTTTTTACTGAATTTACTAAAGGGTATGAAACAGATCTTTGTTTAATGTAAGAGGAGATACCTTTTGCAGTTCCTACAAGTGTCTTCTTTGATCCTTTTACTTTAAAAACTTTAACATCTCCGTATAAAAAACCTGTGGTTTTTTTTGTAAGGTCCACTTTGAAGTTCACACTGTTGTCTTGAATAAAAAGTTTAAACTTACTGAGGCTGAAATCTTTTTTGATAGGGCGGGGGGTAATTATGATAGGGACAGCAACAGCGATTTGAGCTTTAAGTTCAAAAGCACTCTTTGTCCCGATGTTCTTTTTAATTGGATCGTGGTTTACCGCTTCAGAAGGCCTAAAATATAGGTGAGTTCTTACCTCATTTTTAAGTTTTGCAATGTTTCTTACGCGTATACGCACAACTTGTTCAACGTTTGGCCTTAGCTCAACTCTTTTTGGAGAGAACCTAATGTATGATGCTGCAGATTCGCTACTCCTTGCTAAATCAGGGCGCTGTTTAACGCTTCCATCTCTGGCCATTTCATAAAACATTGTAGAGATTCTAAAAGTTTCAGGTTTGTCTGAGCGCAGGCGAATAGAAACTGTTGCTGTTTTTTCAGAAGGTGAAAGGTTGATCCTAGTAGGGAAAACTTGAATATTTGCAAACGCCAGGGCGGAGCTTAATGTGAAAAACAAAAATAATATGCTTGAACTAAGTTTTTTCATAATAATGTATCCTTTAAAGATATAATAGTATTCTTTCTAATAGACGACAGTCACGGTAAAAGTTCCAGAGTAACTTCCAGTGCTTAATCCTGTTCCAATAGCATTTCTTGTTGCGCCAACTAAAAGAAGTTTCTCACCGTTATTCTTAATTTTCCCACTATTCTTGGGACGAGATCTAAATCTTCGAACTCTTATGCGGCTACTTGTAGAGGAGTGATTCATCCAAATTTTACCAGGAAGAGTGATTGAGAAGGTTACTCCAGGATCACCTGTAACTAAGAAGCTTGCATTTTCAGCGTTATCAACTGAGCCACGATTTATTCGTTTTGTCCCATCACCTAAAAATCCTACTCCAAAATCTAGATCAGAGATTTGTGAAATGGTTATTGGGGCTGCATAAGCAGTTTCAATAATTAGAGTGAGGGAGAGCAGAGTGATAAAGGCTTTCATATATTGTTTATATTATTAAACATCCAGATTTCTAGCAACGAAGTGTGGTGAAACTTAGACGAAAAAAAACCCGACTCAAGGTCAGGTTTTTCTGTTTATGTAGATTGTGACTAAAATTTAGTAAACAACATCCACTGTAAAAGTATCAGAGTAAGAACCTGTTACTTGTGTTGCAAGTAAAGCAGCTCTTGTAGCACCTACATATAAAGACTGAGTTCCAGCACCATCTAATAATCCGTTTGCTCCAGCAGCAGGATTAGATACAAATGAATCAACAGCAATCTGTTCGTTTGCAGCAATACCAGCACCTGTAGTCATGACAACTACACCGTTTGAAGGAAGTGTAATAGTGTAAGCTAAGCCTGGCTCACCTGTAACAGCAAAACTTGCGTTTTCAGCATTTTCAGCAGCACCTGGAGCAACAGTTTTTGCAACATCACCTTGTACAGCAGTTCCAAAATCTAAATCCGATACTTGAGCAATTCCAATTGCAGCCTGAACCACCTGTAACGCTTGTGCAGTATCTGAAGCGGCCTGCGCTATTTCTGTTCTAAGATACGAAGTTGATAAGACTAGTGCTAAAACTGCAGTAGCTTTTGTAAAGTTATTTATTTTCATAGTTATATACCCCTGTTGACGTCCTACTTGGTAGGTCTAGACCGCCTAGACCTTTGCACTAATTCAATCGGCGGGGAGTTAAAAAACCTTAACAAAAATATGTATTTTATATGTATATTTGTTGAATAATGTATATAAATACATATTTAAAATACATAAAAGCCTCGTTTTGAGAAAGTTCTACTTCTTGGAAATATCAAAATAAAGGTCTTGTTCAAGGGAGTCTTGATCATATGGATTTAAAACATAGATGTCAGGACTTGCTGTGTAACCCTTCTCACTGATCTTCATATAATATGCTCGAGCGGGAAGGGACTCAAAAAGAAAGTAACCCTCTTTGTCCGTTCGAACTTCTTTAAGAGTTTTGCCGTATGCATCCATAAGTAAAACAGTAACCCTTTTAGGAGCGGTTCTTTCATCAAAAAACACTTGGCCTTCAAAGTCATATATTCTTCTAAGTAAGAAGCTGAGCTCTTTACATTGTCCTTTTTGTAAATGAACTCTGTAACCTTCTTCAGTGGGGGACAGTTGAGGGTCTTCTAAACTTTTTACTAAGAGTTGAATGTCTAAAGGAGTGTACATAGGCAAGTTTCCAAAGAATACCTCTCCATGCTTATCAGTGTTAAAATCTAAATTTCCTTGAACCCACCTTAGGCTGACATTTTTAACAGGCTTATCGATATTAGTTTCTAGTATTCCATTTTGGTTAAAGTCTCTAAAAACTCTTGCACAAACATTTCCGCGGCTAGCGATTAAATCAGAAGACATCTGGGGACTTCTTTGAGAGTGAGTGTAGCCAAAAGAGCTTCGAAGCCTTGCCATTACACTGTGGTTCTCATTCATGTCAGTACTGGTTTCAAGACCTAGGAAGAAGCGCTGAAACCTTTGTTGATAACCGGCCTTTAAAAACTCAGAATCTTCATCAAAACTTTTAGAATAAGAGAGTGATAAGGAGGACTCTCGTTTAAACCTATTTCTGTATTCAAAATTCATGGATTTTGCCACATCCCAGTCATAAGAGAGGCTTGATCTAAATTGGTTTTTTAAATAAGTGTAGACAACGTCCGCTTTATTACTTGTTCCAGTGACTAAATCATTTTGAAGCAAGAAGGTGAGCCGTTTAATGGGTAAAACAATGTTTTGTATTGCTGTTGTGTTTTCACTTTGGTCATCAAAGACGTCGTGTTCGAAGCGATATAAAACAGAAGCTCTTCCAAAAAAATTTGTACTCATGTTTGCCTTATAGCGCTTATCTAAAAATTTATTCTTTGTGCCAATAGAGCTTGATTTAAAGTCTTCTGCATCAAGGTAGGTGAGTTGAAGTCTTGTGTTCTTTACAGCAAACTGAGAGCGGACAGCGTAAAACTCACCTTGATTGAAGAAGTCAGCTCCGCCAAATAAACTGTAGTTGAAGTTTTTAAGATAACCGTTTAGGCCAAACATGGCGTAGTCTTTAAGTTGATTTTCTTTAAACAGGTTGTACTTTGTGTAGGCCATGTATGTGGAAAGCTTATCTGAAAGCCCGTAGGAAGTTTGAATTAAAGACTCTGTTTTATCAGCATCATCATTTGAAATTCCGGCCTCATAGCGAAACTGTCCTTTTTTTAAATTATCAGAAGAGACGTTGTTATTGATAAACTCAGTTTTTCTCTCTCCTAAAGGTCCGTAAAATTCTAAGCGAAAATTATTTTCACCATATTGAACAGGAATGTTTTGAAATCTGTAACGTCCATTTTCATTTGCGCTCTGACGCTCAAATAAACTGTCATTAACATAGAGCTCAACTTCCCACTCGGGGCGAAGGTTTCCTTCAAACTCTCGCTGACTGAAGTTTATTAAAATTTGGTCCCTATTGGTTATATAAAAACCCTGGCCTTGTTTAGGGCCGCCAATAAGCTCTGCTGTGGGGATGAGGACATTACCTAGCTGGTATGAGGATAAGTACGGATTTTTCTCAGCTCCATAAAAATCTCTTTTTACCTGCCAGGTGGTAAAATCACTAGTTTGGTTATCACCTTGGCTTGTAATTTGAACTTCATGTTGAAGAATGTCTGTGGAGAAATTTGTGTAGTACTGAAAAAGAGGATCTTTTTTTGACTCTTTGCCCCAGCTAAACTGCTGATCTAAAAATAAATTTTTGAAAGTTTGAGGCTCGGTTTTAATTCGTTTAAAACCGGGGTCAAAATCAACTCGTGGTCCAACTTGAGCTTTTTTATGCTTTCTTTTAATAGTGCTTAGTTTTGGGTAGTCCACCTCGGTACTAATACGTATCTCAGACTTATAAGGCAGGTATTCAAAAGAGGCTTTAAGGGCGTTTCCTAAAGGCTCAATAGCAATAAAAAGCTCATCTTCATAAATCTTAGTCTCGGGACATTTAAGGGGAAGACTTATTTTATTTCTTAAGAGTGTGCAGTCTGTCCATATAATGGAAAGCTCGATATTTGGAGACAAGGTCTCAGCTTTAAAGATTCTAGAGTCTAAGGAGAGCTCTGTTTTAAAACCTAGAGTCTCAAGTAGATCGATAGCAGAAACATACAAGGTTCGGTCAATTTCATGAGCAAGAAGCCCATCAAATAAAAGATCCCCTGATTTTGTTCGAAATAATAAAATACGCTCGGTAAACTCACTGGGCTCAAAAGTTTCTTCAGCGAAACTGACGGCTGAGCAGAGTAGAATAATAAGTAAAAAAAATCTGGTCAGCATAAGGCTAAATTTTAAAGTGAAAGCTTACTCAAAGCCAGTTTTAGAGGGGGAAACCGTACTTGTTATCAGGCTTTGGCTGGACTTCAGCTAGGCCATTAGAGGGTGTAAAAGCCATACTAAATCGGAGTGGTTTAGTTTATCTTGTTGAAAGGATTGAGGAAAAAATATTGGGAGTCCTGTTACTCTAAAACCCCGTTTGGTTTAAGTTATAATTTCTTGGTAGAAGTTGTTGACTAAATTAAAGGCTGAATCAATATCTTTTTCAGCTTCAAAATCTTTTAATATTCTTTCAAAGCGGTCCTTCCAAAGTTCATGCGGATTTGGAAGAACTGTAGGTTTTGGGTGAGTATTTCTTCTTTTGAATGTTTTTGTTAGTGTGTCTTTAAAATTTTCTTTATTTACTTTTTCAAACTTAAATATTAAATAAAGATCAACAAGGTCTTTTACACGAGAGTTAAAGTTTTCTCTTGGAAGTGTATAGGCGTGAATTTTTTCAGCACAATGCTGTTCAATACTAATTACTTTTGCAGATCCGGGATTTAGAGTTTCTGGCATATAGTTCTTAAGGTTAATTACATCTGATTCGAGCCAAACATCGCCAATGCCGACATCAAGTGTAAATTTAGAAAAGATCTTTCCGTCAATTTTAGCTTCGACACTAAACCTTGCACCGCCATAAGGAGTTCCAGTAAGATCCATTACAGGTTCAGAAACTGTAAAGGTAAAATAGTCATCTAAATCAGTTTTTGATTTTTCAACAAGTAAAGCTCTGTGCTGAATTATATTTATTTTTTGCACTCATATAGCGTGCTCCAATAGTTCAGGAAACTGTTTTAATTCAGATTTACTGACAAGTCCTTTTTTTAAAGCTTCTTTAACGGCTTGTTCAATAATGTCGATAGAAAGGCTACCTTCGTGATGAACATCGGCAAGAGTCTGAATTGGTGTGGTTAATTTTAGGCCGCTAAAAGTTGTTATAGCTTTTTTCTCTAAATTGCCTTTATGTAGGATTAGCCCTTTAGGTATCTTTGCTGTTTTTCTAAAAGCTTTAGGAACAGTAAAATGAACTTTAGATGGGTTGGCATCAGAGAGCTCGTGGAAACTGAGGGCTGTTTCATGTGAAATAATAGCTTGAGGCTCATCGTTTTTATCACGAGCCCATAGGTAGAGCTTCCAGTAAAAAGAAATTTCTGTTTTAGGTATAGATGGCAGGCTGTAAAGCCCCCAGCCTTCTTTAAACCAGTTTCCATTACTAGTGTGATAAGAGTAATTAGTTCTGTTAAAGCCGGCCCCTTCAGCTTGGAGAGCTGTAAACAGGCCTCCTTGTAGGTGTGCTATTTTCGTAAGTTTGTTAATATTGCTCATGTATAAATACCTTAATAAATAAGTATAATATACTATAAAATTACAGAAATATACACAAATATCTTAATATTTAAGATATTTGTGTATATTAGGAGGTTTAAGTGAGAACAACTGACTCTGGCCGACTTATTTACTTAAGAGTCTAAACTTGATAGCAAAACCAAGGTCCTGTACCCACAGTTTGGACACAGTTTGTTTCCAAGAATCATTGATTCAAATTTAAAACCTTTCGATACTTTGTTCATGATCAATCGAAGTAAGAACTTTAAAGAATATTTGCAAGAAGAACTTGTGCTTCGTTGCAAGTCGAATTCTGCATATTCATTAAGAGCCTTTGTAAGATCTTTGGATGTGTCGCCGTCATTTTTAAGAAAAATTTTAAATGGTAGCCGAAGAGTCACGGAAAAAACTTTTAGACAGTAGTTCCGGAGAACCTTTAATTGAGGTTTAGATGATACTACACTCTTAAATGAGGAGAACCGAACCCCAGTAGAAACGGTAACTTATATCGAAAATGGATGGGATGGCAGGACTCGAACCTGCGAATACCAGAATCAAAATCTGGTGCCTTACCAACTTGGCCACACCCCATCAGTGTAAATAAATTGAAATAAAGTTGTCTTAAAAAAATGGTAAAAGATCAAGGGGTTAAGGTAAAGTTTTAAATATTTTCTATACTAGACTCCATGCTCTTTATCTGAGCTTTGTACTCATCAAAGATCAATTTTTCTATTTTCTCACGTGTTTCTTTGTTTAAGGGGTGCACAATGTCCTTAAACTGCCCATCTTTTCGTCTTTTGCTGGGCATTGCTACAAATAAGCCCTCAGTGCCGGCAATAATTTTAATGTCTCTAACAACAAAGCAGCCCTCAATAATTATGGTCACATAGGCTTTAAGCTTCTCCTCGTTTACGGGGTGAACTTTGATGTCTGTGATGTCCAAGATGGGCCTCCTTAGATGTGATCTCCAAATCGGTAGCCCCTTAGCCAGACTAAAGTATAAAGCCTCTCAAATCCTTGCTGAGCATAAAAAAAGCCCCTTTTTCAAGGAGCTTTGTCTCAGATTAGGGCGGTTAAGCTTATTCGCTAACAGATACAGAGATCATAACATCAGGTTCAGACACTGCACCATTAGGGCCGTCTCCTAGCTTGATTTGATCAACATGCTCCATTCCAGAAACAACTTCTCCAAATACAGTGTATGCATTGTTTAGGTGCGGTGCTTCAGCAAGCATAATGAAAAACTGTGAGTTTGCAGAATGTGGTGAAGCAGATCTCGCCATTCCTAAAACACCTCGGTTAAACGGTGCTGAAGAAAACTCAGATTGTAGATCTGGAAGTTCAGATCCTCCTGTTCCGTTTCCTTGTGGATCGCCAGTTTGTGCCATAAAGCCTTGAATAACTCTGTGGAATTTTAAGCCGTTATAAAAACCTTTGTTTGCAAGAGTTGTAATGCGCTCAACATGCTTTGGGGCAAGGTCAGGTCTTAGTTTAATTTTTACAGTACCTGTTTTAAGTTTGATAACCATTCTTTTCTCCTTCTTTTTTTGTATTTTGATAGTGGCCTGAGCCTTTTCTTTTTTTTCAGCAGCCTCTTCTTTGGCTTTTTCTTCTTTAAGCTCTCCTTTTAGTTTGTCATTAAACTTTTGCAAGTCTTTGCCAATTTCTTTAAGAGGCTTTTCTGTTTTTACGCTCTCTGCTTCGGTGTCAGCTTTTTTTGTACATGCTGTGAAAGCTAGAAACATATTTAAAAAAATAATTAGAAATATTCTCATCTTACTGCGCTCCTTCTTTAGTTGCTATAAAGAAGTAAAGTACAACTATTGAGAATAGTTGCATAGAGGAATTGGTAAAAACAGGCCTTAGATTTAAGGTTCTAGTCTAATAAGTAAGAAGGCTTTTCCTCTTTTGACCCTGATTAAAAAAGTGTTTTTGTTCTGTTTAAATACTCTTCTTGCATCTTTTGCTGAAAAAATAGATCTTCGATTGATTTCATAGACAATATCGCCTTCTCGAAGCCCTGCCTTAGAAGCTGGGGAGTAGCCAACGACTCTTGAAACGTAGGCCTGGTGTTTCCCTGCTTTTTTGATGTCATAAAGCTTTTTGGCTTTTGAAGTGATGTCAGAAACACTAAAGCCATAGGCGCTAAAAAGTTTATCTTTTGGATTAAGCTCCGGAAAGGGTTTTAAGTCTTTACGTTTTGGCTTTAAGAGTTGGTTGCTGTCTCCAAGAGTGATCTTTACCTTTTTCTTCTTATGCTCACGTATAACTTCTGCAACAACAGGCTTTCCTATTGGTGCACGTCCTATATACTTTGCTAACTCAGCAGAGGTTTTGATTTTTTCCTTATCAAGCTTTGTAATGATGTCATAAGGTTTAAGCTTTGCACGAGCTGCAGCAGACTCTGGAACAACGTTTACAATTATAGCGCCTTCGGTTTGTTTAAAGCCAAGATCTGCTGCGATTTGTTCATTCATGGTTCTCATCTCAACACCTAAAAACCCTCTTGAGACAGAACCGGTTTCTTCTAACTGTTTAACAATTGTTTTTACTTCATCAATAGGGATGGCAAAGCCAATTCCTTGTGCTCTGGCATCAATGGCGGTGTTTACGCCGATCACCTCTCCTTTTACGTTTACTAAGGGGCCTCCAGAGTTTCCAGGGTTAATGCTTGCATCAGTTTGGATAAAGGGAAAAAGGTTGATTTGATCTAGGTCTCTTCCAATGGCTGAAACAATTCCTTTAGACATGCTATGGCCATGGCCAAAGGGATTTCCAAAAGCGGCAACCCATTCTCCAACCTGTAAAGCGGCACTTGTTCCAAGTTTAACAAAAGGAAGTTTTTTTCCTGCATCAATTTTTATAAGAGCAACGTCAGTTCGAGAATCTTTTCCAATAACTTCTGCGCGGTATGTTTTTTCATCTTTTTCAGACAGCTGAATGTTGATAACATCAGCGTTATCAATCACATGACTATTGGTGATGATGAGGCCGTCTTTTCTGATGATGAACCCTGTTCCAAGAGACTTTTCAGGGCGGCTTTTAAACCGGTCCATCATGCCGCCTCTATTTCCAAAGAACTGTTGAAAAAGTTGTTCCATGGGGTCTTGGTTAAACCCTCTAGGGTTTGAGTTTCTTTTTCGCAGTTTAGGAAGTGTTTCGGTTGAGATGTTTACAACAGCAGGGTTAACAGCTTTGTTTAATTCGATGAATAAATCTGAAGGAAGAGGTTCTCCTTTTTTAACAACAGGGATGGCTGTTGTTTTTGCATAAGCCTGGGGGCTAGAGAAGGCTGAGAGGTATAAGCAGCTAAAAGCTAAAAAGAATACTTTTTTCATGGGGACTCCTTTAAATGTGTTTTTACTTTTTATTTCAGTTCAACAAACTTGAGTTGAAGGTCTGAAATAATATGTTTTAAAAAATTTTCTTCTTCAGTTGATAAGTTATTTTTAGTTTTCTCTTCAATAACCTTTAAAAGGTCGATGTTAAATCGTGCAACCTCTTTGTTTACAGAAGTCTTTCCTGTTGCTGGGTCAGGGCTTAATCCAAGAGACATTGCTGCGCTTGACCCAATAGACATGATTAGAGTTGAAAGGCTTGCTTCGATATTATCATTTTCAATAGTCATGAATTAATTTTGAGGCAGGCCTAAGAAATAATCAAATTCTTGAAGAAAGAGGTTTCAAAAAAGAACTACAAAAGCCTATCAGTGGTAGAAAGTGGGCCTAGAATAGGGTTTTTGTGCTGAAAGCTAAGGTAGGAGTAGTTTCTTAAAGAAGACTCACTGGCTTTTTGCTTTCTTGTGAAATTTAATTTGTTTAGAAAAAAGTAAAGAGGCTTTCTGACAAGCGCCTTAGGCTCTCCCTTAATGGTCTTGATGCCAAGCATGAAGCTTAGGGCTGTATCAATGTAGCGGCCAATACTTCCCACATAAACAAGAAAGGCTACTAGTGGCTGCTTGTTCTTAAATGCATTCTCGCTGTGCAGCTTTCCAGTGTAGTTAAGTAGTGAATTTAGGTCTTTTTGAGTAAGCTCTTCAAGAACAAGCTTAGAGGTTATAATCTGTGGAGTTTTTTTATCTCCAAAGCAGTAAAGCTGTAAATTTTTAGCTGTAGGGTCTAGGTACACTTGAGGGTGGTTCACATCATAAGAGTTTGAGAAGGCTTCTTGGATATTTTTTTCAGCATAGTGCAGGTCTGTGTTCTTAAGGGGTGTAAGCCCTTTAAAATTCTTTTTGATTATTCTATTAGAGAAAAGTCTAGTCCAGATGATTAAAATAAGAACAAGGGAGAAGATTACAGAGCTGGTCCAAGTTGCTAGGTACAGTGAAGCTCCAAACAAAGAAAGCGAAATGGCAATGAAAAAGATAGGCATAAGTCTCCGTAATTAAAAGTGGCACCGCAAAAGGTGTTTCACTAGATTTTTTATAATACTTCTTTTTAAATAGATATGTAAACATAGATGTAAATAATCTTAAAAATTGAAACATCAAAAGGATATTGGCGTGGAAAGTAATTTTAGTGAAGTTGTAGCACAAATTAACAAATCTAAAGAAGAGGTCCATAAGGTTATCGTTGGGCAGCAAGAGCTTGTTGACTCATTGTATATGGGGATTTTAACAGGTGGCCACCTCTTGCTCGAAGGTCTCCCAGGGCTTGCAAAAACACTATCAGTTTCAACAGTGGCTAAAACACTTTCTGTGCAGTTTCAAAGAATTCAGTTCACTCCAGATCTTCTGCCGTCGGACTTAATAGGGACAATGATTTTTAACCCTTCTAAGAGTGAGTTTGACACAAAAAAAGGACCAATTTTTACAAACCTCCTTTTGGCCGATGAAATCAACAGGGCTCCAGCTAAGGTTCAAAGTGCACTGCTTGAAGCAATGGCAGAAAAACAGGTTACAATTGGGGACACGACTCATAAACTTGATAGACCATTTTTAGTGCTTGCGACTCAAAACCCTGTTGAGCAAGAGGGAACATACTCTTTGCCAGAAGCTCAGCTTGATAGATTTATGTTTAAGGTTGTGGTGGGGTATCCAACTAAAGAAGAGGAGCTTCAGATCTTAAAGAGTGTTGCCCTAGCTAAAGAGCAAATAGTGGACTCTGTTTTAACAAAAGAGCAAATTATAGAATGTCAGAATATGCTTGAGAAAGTTAAGTTTGATGAAGCACTACAAACCCTTGTTGTGAATATCGTTTGGGCGACAAGAAATCCTGGAGAGTTTGGCTTAGGGCATTTGGAATCATTTATTAAGATTGGTGGGTCTCCAAGAGCGACTCTGTCATTAGTTAAAGCGGCAAAAGCCTCGGCTTTCTTAGATGGTCGCGATTATGTGACAGCTGAAGATATTAAAAAAATAACGCTGCTTGTTTTAAGACACAGATTGATTCTGAATTTTGAGGCCCATGCTGAAGGTGTAACATCAGAAGAAATAATTAAAGAAATTCTTGGGGCTGTTGAAATTTAATTAAAGTCTATAACCTAAATTGAGAAGTTTTAATGCAGAATAAAAATAAAGAAATTCATGATAAGATCTTAAAAGAGGTCAAGCGAGTAGAGTTCTCTGTTCGTAAAATCATGAGTGGTGTATCTTTAGGTGTTAAAAACTCTACCTTTAGGGGGCAGGGCATGACTTTCTCTGATATTAGAGCGTACACGCCTGGTGATGATATAAGAAACTTTGCTTGGCAGGTTATGGCTAAAACCGGTCAGCCTTTTGTAAAAGAATTTGAAGAAGAGAGAGATTTAGAAGTTCATGTGGCTTTAGATGCAGGTGCTTCTATGAGGTTTGGTGGAAAGTATAAATCTAAAAAAACTATTCAGGCTTATGTGTTGGCTTTTTTAGGTCTGTCCACATCAAAAACTAAAGATAAGTTTGGAGGGATTGTTTTTTCTTCAAGACAGTTAAAAAGAATCCCTATAATGCGTGGTGAGGATAATGTTCGTAGAGCTCTGTACTCATATCTTGAAGAAGGGGAGAAACATAAAAATGAAGTTTCAAACCTAAACGTTGCATTAGAGTACTTTTCAAAGATTAGATCTAAAAATTGCATTTGTATTTTAGTAAGTGATTTTGCAACTCCTATAGATAGAAAGCTGTTGGCAAGGGTTAAAAGTAGACATCAAGTAAAGTTGGTTTTTATTAGTGATCCTTATGAAAAAAACTTTCCAAATGCTGGGCTTTTAAGTGCGGTGGCTCCAAGTTTTTTAAAGAAGGCTTTGTGGGTTAAGGGGAGTGAGGCTACAAACCATAAGCTTTTAGAGGAGTTTAATAAAAGAAAAAGCTCTATTGAAAAAATATGTAAGAGTTTTGGGGTTTCGTTTATAGACCAGTCCACTCAAGATGAAGACTTAAGGGAGATGACAAAAACGTTAAAGCTAAGGAATGTCTATGGATGATTCCAATAAAGAGCTTGTAGAAGAAAAAACTCCAGAGTGGAGCTGTGAACTGTCACCTGTTAGTGAAGAGGCTTCAACGGTTGGCGACATCAAGACTCTTAAGTGTACAGGTTTTGATTTTGTCCCAGTGGGGAAAGACTACAGTATAAAACTTGAGGATAAAGATGAGCATGTGCTGAAAATTTTGTCTGTGAAATCAAACACCCAGTCTTTAAAAGAGTTTGATGTGACATCATACCGAGCTGTAAAAGGGGATGTGAAAATAGAGGTTCAGGCTGAAGGGGAGACCGTCTTTTTGTCTGCAGTAAAGGGTTTAAATGTTAAGTCAGTTGTGGAAAACCCACAAAAGCCAAAACCGTTTCCGCCTCAGTCAGGGTACTATGTTCTTCCAGGCCTATATGAGTCTATTTTTTTAGGTCTTGCTCTGATGTCTTTAATCACTCTTTTTGTAATTAGGGTTAGAAAAAACATTAAGAAAGCGAACGAGTTTAAGAGAATTGTATTAAAATCAAATTACGCAGACCCTTTTATGGATTTTAATGTTGAAATTAGAGAATACACAAAAGAGAAAAAGCCATCTGTTTTATTTTTAGACATGCTTGATGACACGCTTAAAAAAGTTCTATTTAGAGTTTTTGATGAGGTGGTGTCATTTGATGATTTAGACTATTTGATCAAAAAAATGAAAGGCTTAGGGCTTGAGCAGCATGAAGTACGAGGTTTTTACGTACTTGAAGAAGAGTATAAGAAGTTTAAAGTTTTGTATGAATCAAAAAAAGGGCAAGTTCTAGAGGAGAAGAACGAATTTTTAAGTCAGATGAAAACAACAATTAATAAACTGCGACGCTATGTTGAGGTGGAGGGCTAATGTATTTAAATCTAGGCCTGGCACTTTTAGCATATTTATTTTTTACCTTGATAGTGGTTCTTGTTTTTAACGTGTGGAAAGAGCGTGAAAGAAAAGGCTTTGTTTTTCTTGGAGCTGAGTTTTTAGAGGCTAAGCGTTTAAGTTTGATATTTAAGGTTCTGTCCTCAGTCCTTTCTTTTGCCGGCTTCTTTTATTTACTCTTAGCTTTAGCAAGGCCCCAAGATAGAATGCTTGAGCCAAAGACGTCTGAAAAGGGTATTGATATAGTGTTCTCCCTAGACATATCAGATTCCATGCTTATTGAGGACATGGCCCCTTATGAGAACAGGCTTGAAAGTGCAAAACACCATATTAAAGAATTTATGGGTCAAAGAACCACAGATAGGTTGGGTTTGGTGATTTTTTCAGGAGAGGCATACACAAGAGTTCCTTTAACAACGGATCACAACCTGCTGTTAACAAATCTTGCAGATGTTGCAGTTAGTGAATTTATGAAAAAAGGAACAGCAATAGGTGTGGCTTTAGCAGCAGCTGTGAATAGAATAAAAGACAGTGAGTCTAAATCAAAAGTTATAGTCCTTCTAACAGACGGAGAGAACAACACGGGCGTAATAGATCCTTTAACTGCACTGGATCTTACTGTGGATCTTGGAGCTAGAGTGTACACTATAGGTATAGGAAGAGATGGGCGTTCAATGCTTCCTGTTTTTTCAAAAGATCGGTACGGAAGAAAAGTTAAATCTTATAGACCTTTTCCAACAAAGATTAATGAAAAACTTCTTCGTGAAATAGCTGTTAAAACGGGAGGGCGTTTTTACAGGGCTTCTGAGGAATCAGATTTAGCAGGAGTTTTTGAATCAATTGATAAACTTGAAAAGACAGACATAAAACTTCCAGATAGGTATAAGGTTGTTGAAAAATTTCAGTCCCCTTTATTAAAAGCGGTGATATGTTTTGCACTTCTAGCCTTTCTTGAACTGTCAATATTTTGGAGAGGGGTGTAGGTATGCGGTTTCATTCTCCAGAATATCTTATTTTGTTACTCCTTCCTGTTCTTATTTTCTTTTTGTGGAGGCTTTTTCAAAAAAAGAGAGTCTTTTTGGTAAAAGAGTATTTCTCTCCTGAAAACATAGAAGACTTTGGTTTAATTAATGAAGAAAAAGACTTTAAGAAATGGATTTTTAGATCAAGCTTACTAGTTGGTTATGCTTTTTTTGTTGTTGCTCTTAGCAGGCCTCAATTTGGTCAAAAAGAAAAGTCTATGCTTGTTTCTGAGCACTCAGTTGTATTTTTAATAGATCTATCAAGGTCTATGCTGACAAGGGACATTTCCCCATCAAGATTAGAGATGGTTAAGCAAGAAATTTTTAAATCCTTAAAGCTTTTGGGTGATGTGCGTATAGGGCTTGTGGCATTTGCAGGAAGTGTAGATGTTATTTCACCAATGACATCAGATCTTGAAGCAATAGAAAGTTATGTTGACTCGTTGGGGGTTGATTCTATTTCGTCTCAAGGAACACAGATTCGTGTAGGACTTGAAGAGGCTAAGAATTTATTTGAAAGAACCATGGGGGATAATGAGGGAAGCCGATTGATTGTTCTGTTCTCTGATGGGGAAACGCATGATAAGGAAAGCCTCAGCTATGTTAAGGAGCTTTCTAAAGAAAACTATAAAGTGATTACAGTAGGAGTGGGTACCGAATCAGGAGGGTTTGTTCCAGAAGAAGAAGGATCCTCATCTTATATTCGTGATAAATCTGGGCAGGCAGTGGTTTCAAAGCCAAATTTTGAGGCGTTAAAAGCACTGGCTTCAACAGGAGAGGGGGCTTTTTATTATTTGTCACCAAGAACCCCTTTAGGTCCTAAAATTAAAAGTAGCCTTGATAAGATAGAAGGCGTTGCGGCTTCTCGTCAAAAATTTGTGGTTAGAAATGAGATTTTCCAAGCGTTTATATTAATGGGGCTGACTGTTCTTGTTCTTGGCTTTGCTGTGAGAAGGTTTTAATGGGAGGTCTTAGGTGAAGTACTCATTATTAATCTTATTCTTATTAACTACAGGTTGTGGAAAATCTTTTATTTACAACAATACGGGCCTTTTTAACATGTATATGGAAAACCCAAGGGCTGCGAAGAAAGAGTTTTTGAAAGCCTTGCTTGAGAACCCTGGTGATGACATTGCAAGGTATAACCTTGCAATCAGTAACTTGGCATCAGAGCAAGTTAAAGATGCTTTAAAAGAAGTTGAGGCTTTGGAAAAAGCATATGAAGCAGACTCAAGATTTGAAATGTCTGATAGGCTATTTAATGTGTACTTTGCTAAAGCTTTTATTCTGGGCTTTATACAAGACGTACCAGGGGCCTTAGGGGCTTACCAAAAAGCCCTTAGAATCAAACCTGCCTCACTTAAGGTTAAGAATAATATTGAAGTTTTAACAGCTCAAAGCTCTGGCGGGAAAGGTGGCGGTGAGTCTGACCCTGATAAAAAAGGAAAGAAGAGTAAGGGTGAGGGTGATGAAGAGTCATCAGATGGAGATCAAAAAGATAAGTCTAAAGGCTCTAACGAAGGAGATAAAGAAGACATCAAAGGACAGGATGATGAGTCTTTAAAAAAGAAAAACCTTTCAAAAGAAGAGCTTGAGCAGATTTTAAAAGAAATTAAAGATCAAGAGAGTAAGGTTCGCTCTAAAGAGAATAAGAAGAACACAGATAAAAAAGGAGGACCTGGTAGTGAAAAAACTTGGTAGCCTATTTTTCTTTGTAAATCTTCTTTTTTCAAGTTTGGCTTTTGGGAGTCTAAAGGTTGAGTCTTCTCTTTCAGATCACCACTTAGAGATTGGAGATCAGGTAACTTATAGAATCACGGTTATTTCTGATGAAAAACTTGTTAGGCCAGGGAAACAGTTTAGTCCGCCTGAAATCAAAGGCCTTGATTATATGGGTGTTTCAGAAAGCTCTAGTACAGGAATTTCAATTACGAATTCTAAAAGGACAGCCTCGTATAAAATTATTATCTCGATCAACTATGCCTGCATGAGAGAGGGTAATTTTAAAATTCCGTCAGTTGATCTGGACTTACCAGGAGGCCTACGAACTAAGAGTATTAACTTAAAGGTTTATAAGAAGCTTCCGGCAAATTTAAAAAAGAGCCAGTCTTCAACAGCTGGTAGAAGGCGAAACCGTATAGACTCACTGCTTGATCAATTTATGGGAAGGACAACTGTTCAGCCAGGTACTCAGCAGCGAGGCGATTTTAATCCAGAGTTTTTTACAGAGGTTGAGATTGATAAAAACGAGGTTTTTAAAGGTGAGCAGGTTATAGCAACCTGGTATGTGTATCTTTCAGCAAATACGTCACTGGGAAGTTTTGACACATTAGAGTTTCCAACGCTTAGAGGGTTTTGGAAAGAAGATGTTAATTTTGCAACAAGGTTTTATTGGAAACCTGTTTTAAGAAACGGAAAGCGTTATGTTAGGTCGGTGCTAAGCTCATACGCTCTAACACCTTATAATGCGGGGGTACTGAATGTTGATTCCTTCACTCTCAGGGCTGTTGTTTCACAACAAAGCTTTTTCAATAGACAGCGAAAAGTTTTAAAAGCGGTGAGCACCCCTTTAAGCATAACGGTCAAAGATTTGCCTAAACCTGTGCCTGCATCTTATTTTGGTGGAGTGGGGAGGTTTAAGGTTGATTCTGGAAGATCTTCTCAAAAAAGAGAGGTTCTTTTTGCAGAGCCGTTTATTTACAGAATCAGAGTCATTGGGGATAAGGCTAATACTAAGTTTATCAAACCGCTTAAGATAGATACAGGTAAAGAGTTTGAGGTCTATAATATTGAAGAAGAGTATAAATTTATACCTCAAAAAGTGAGCTCTTATAAAGATTTTAAGTACACCATAGTTCCTAAAAAAGAAGGAACCTATAGACTTCCGGAAGTGAAGGTGAGTTTTTTAAATGCTGAGACGGGGGAGTATTATGATTCGTATGTAAAACTTCCTGTTTTTAAAGTTCTGCCCAATAAAAACGCTGATAAAATTAAAGATGCTGATTTTGCAGAAGACGTTGAGTCTACAGAAGGTGATTTGGAGACTGCCTTTACTTTTAAAAAAGGAGTTTCGTATGTGGACTACATTTATGTCGGCATTCCTTACAGCCTGCAGGTTATCTTTTTACTTTTAACGTTAGGCTTTTGCTTCTTCCTTTATAAGAGAATCTCTAAAGTAGAAGTTGGTGAAGAGAGTTTGATTAAAAATTTAGAGGAGAGAACGCACAAAGCTGCGGCAACATTTAAGGCTGGAAAAAGGAAAGAGGCTTTAGATGAGTTGATAAACGTTTACTCTCTTTTGATTGGTGGAGTTTCAGGAAAGAGATTTGGAGTTGAGGAGGCTTTTAACAAGGCTACAGAAAACCTTCCTCCAAGCCTAAAGTCTGACAGTGAAGACTTGAAGAAATTAAACGAGACTTTACAAGAGTTAAGGTTCGGGTCGGTATTGGAATCCAAAGAAAACCAGGTTAAATTGCAGGAGTGTTTAGAGCAGTTTACAAAACTATTTTCAGAAGTTCGAGATTATTTACGTTAGTAAGCCTTTGCGCTTTTTCAGTGCAGGCAGCTTCATTCCAGTTAGACAGTAAAACGCTAGAGAAGAAGACTGACTTTTTTTCAAAATTAGACAAGAAAAAAAAATTTAAAGAGCTAGATGAGCTGATTAAATCCTGTCAAAGTTCAAAAGATAAGAAATGTTTTAAAAGTGCGCAGATTATTTATATTGATCCGCAATTCGTCTTTTTTAGAAATTTAGTCTCAGAGTTATCTGTTAATGCAGCTGTTAACAGGAGGCTTCCAATCAGTAGACTCTCTTTTTTAAACAAGAGTGAGATTAAGGAAAAAGAACTTTCAAGAATATTTAAGCATTACTCAGCAAGAGATACAGAGTCTTTTTTTGGAAAGGATTATTTTTTACTAAGTGCGACGCTTAAGAAGGTTTTTTCAAAAAACGTTCAGCTTTTGTGTAAGTACTCGGGCAAACAGGAGTTAGTTGAAGGGGTGTTAAAAGCTCTTCCTCAGCAAGAGGATTTTTTATCAAAAGACTTTGCGAAATTTCCTTGCGGTTTGACTTTAGAAGGTGATTTAGAGGCTTTAGGTAAAGAAATTAGGTTATCTAAAGGGAGAGGGTTTTTAAAGGAAAATTACAGTTTTGAGTTTTTAAAGAAGAAGGTTTTAAATGCACAGTACAGATCGTTTCCTAAGTATAAGAAGAGAACTTTAAAATACCGAAAGAGGAAAATCTGGGCAAGGCTTTTAGAATCAAATGAAGCGTTACAAGAAAAAGTTGTTAAAAATCTTTTTTATAAAGGGGAGTATGAGCTTTTGTCTCATGCCTCAGCAGTATCTGAATCAAAAATCAAAAAGCTTCATGCAGGTGCCCTGCAGTATGTTGTGAAGTCTTTAGTGGCTTTAGGGAAGTATGGAGATGTTTTAAAAGTCAGTTCTCACATTGTAGAGGGCAAGTCGAAGGCTTTTGAGGAGGTTAAACTGATGAGGGGTAATGCTTATTTAAGGCAGGGCCAGGCTTCAAAAGCAGAGTTTGAATACAGAGAAGCTTTAAAAAATACAGTTAACTTAGAGCTCTCACTTCTTTATTGGCTTAGAGTTTCATTAAGGCTTCAAGGGAAGAAGAATAGTGTTCAAAAAATTGGAAAAAGAATATTAGGTTCATATCCTTTTTCGTACTACGGCATTTTAATTGCTAGAGAGAGCAAGGGTGACTTGTTTTTTAGCGGTTATAAAAAAGAAAATTTTATTAAACAAACATTTGTTAATACTGTGAGCCCTGAAGAAGAAGCGCGGTTAAAGTTTTACTATTCATATGGACATAAGCGCTACTTTAATAAAACCTTTAAGGGAATTGAGCCGAAGCTAAACCCTCTTCAAAAAGCGCTGTTTGCCCTTGTATTTAAAAATCTTGAAGACCAGCTTGAAATTATTAGAAGTTTAAATCTTGCTTGGGACTTGGATGAACAGATCAGGACAGAGCCGTTTGTGTCTTCCTCTTTTCCAATGCCGTTTCAAAAAGAAATGAAGAAGGCTTTAAAATCAAGTTCTTCTTATATTAACGATGCATTGGTGTATGCAATCATGAGACAGGAGAGTGCATTTGGAACTGCGGCAAGAAGCCCTTCAGGTGCAAGAGGCTTAATGCAGCTGCTTCCTTCAACAGCTCGCGATGTGGCAAGGCAAATAAGGTATAAAGGCTACAGAAAAGCGAATGATTTATACAAGCCTGGTGTAAACATTTTTTTAGGATCTAGATATATTGACCGTTTGATTAAAGCTGGAAAGGGATACCTTCCATATGCTTTTGCATCATACAACGCTGGACCCGGTAGAATGTACAAGTGGAGTAAGTTTAGAACTGAAATCACAGACCTTCGTCAGGGGTTAAAAAAAGAGGGCTTTAATCCGATAGATGAGTTGTGGATAGAGGAGTTGCCGTGGTCTGAGACTAGGTTTTACACCAAGGCCCTTCTTAGAAATATGGGTATTTATGTTGCTCTTAAGGGCAAACAAAATGCATTTAGCTGCACTCCTTTTTGGGCCTGTAATGAGAAAAAATTATAAGGCTGTCTAAAGCTTAGTTTGTAGGCTTTATAAAAGTGAGTTTAGCCCAGGAAGCCTGTTGCCACTGCGATAAAGCTATTGGTATCCTTAAGAGGTATGGGAGAGAGTATGTCTAGAGTTCAGATTAAGTTTGTTATGGTCTTGTTTTTCACATTTTCGGTGGGTTGTATGCACAGGCCTGAATTTAGACAAGCCGGTGGAGAACCTATGCAGTATGTGGGTTCAGGGCTTCCATACGGTGTTTCTAAGCCAACTCAGGGCCAAACTGTCCCTAAAGAGATTAGAGCGGCTGTTGAAGTGGCGAAAAAAGACACTTCTCCTATTAAAATTCAAAAGAAGAAGCCTACTCAGGCAGACACTCACTACAGAGATGATATCTTTTATGTGAGCTCGTACGGTGAAGCGCTAGTTAAAAAGTGGGAGAACTACTTTGTTGGTAAAGGCCGTAGACATATGGACCGTTATCTAGATCGCCTTCCAAGATATGAAGCCTTAATGAAAGGTGTTTTAAAAGAAGAGGGTGTTCCTCAAGAATTAATTTATATCGCTTTAATTGAGTCAGGGTTTAATTCGGTTGCAAAAAGTCATGCAAGTGCTGTGGGGTACTGGCAGTTTATCCGTGGAACTGGAAAAGCTTACGGCTTAAAACAAAATTGGCTTATTGATGAAAGAAGAGATCCAATTTTATCAACAAGAGCAGCGGCTCAGTATTTTGGAGCTTTGTACCAGGCGTTTGGTTCATGGCACTTGGCAATGAGTTCTTATAATGCTGGAGAGCACAGAGTTTTAAGAGCTGTGATGAACAATATGACAAGAGAGTTTTGGGAGTTGCATGAGAAAAGACAGCTTCCTCGTGAAACTTTAGACTATGTTCCTAAGTTTATTGCGGCTGCAAAAATTGCAAGTAATCCTGCAAAGTATGGTTTTAGCCATATTGAAGGACAGGAGCCTTTTGCTTTTGAAGAAATTAAAATTAGAAAAGGAATTAGCCTAAGTAAGTTTGCAAAAAACACAGGTGTTTCAACTAAAGAGATCAAAAGGTTAAACCCTTCTTTTAAAACAGATTTTGCTCCTATTTATAGAGGTGAAACTACAACTATTAGAGTTCCTGTAGGAAGACGAGACATTGCTTTAGCAGCAGTTTCAAAAAGTTACTCTACTAAAAAGTATGTTGTTGCGGGCGGAAAATCTTACCATAGAGTTAGAAGAGGTGACACTCTTTCAGGGATTGCAAAAAAATACAGAACACGTGTTTCTACTTTAAAGAACTTAAACGGCTTAACAAGCAGATCTATTATTCGTCCAGGAAGAAAGATCAGGCTTCCAGGTGGTAGATCTGTAGCTAAAGCGTCGTCTAAATCAAAAAGAAAAGTGAAGCTTCCATCAAGTGGAGCTTACAAGGTTAGATCTGGCGATAATCTCTGGGTAATAGCTAAGAGATTTGGTGTTTCAGTTAGAACTTTAAAAAAGTGGAACAACCTATACTCTTCAAAATTAAGAGTGGGCCAGGTTCTTAAGGTTGTTTCTGGAGCTGGTGCAAAAAGAAGTAAATCTAGGTCTGTTTACTATGTTAGAAGAGGGGATAACTTAACCAAGATAGCAAGAAGACACAGAGTGACTCTTGCAAACCTGCTTCGTACAAATAAGTTAACAACTCGTTCAAATATAATGGTTGGAAAAAAACTAATTATACCGAACTAAGTAGTTGTTTTTTCAAGTTAAGTCATTAAAAGCCCATGTTTTCAGGGCATTTTTCCGTATTAGAACAAGACGTTTGACAGTGACTTTTAAATAAAATCGTTGTAGTTGCCGATGAAGGTCTGGGTGCTTTATGGTCGAAAATTTTGGAAAATATCAACTTATAGAAAAAATTGCAGAAGGCGGTATGGCGGAGCTGTATCTTGCTAAGAGTAGTAAGTTTCAAGGGTTGGAAAAATATTTGATTATAAAGAGAATTCTTCCTTGCTACTCAGGCTCAGGAGAGTTGGTTAAAATGTTTATTAATGAAGCGAAAATCAATATGAACATGAGCCATAGTAATATAGTAAGTATTTTTGATTTTGGTATTGAAAATGGCAGGTTTTTTATTGCTATGGAGTATGTGCAAGGACAAAATTTAAGAGGCCTTTTGAAAATGCTTGCGGTGGCAGGGAGTGAGCTCTCTATTTCAGAGAAAATATATATAGTGGCGCAGGCGGCTGCGGGATTAGACTACTCTCATAGGTGTAAAGATATTGTGACAAGCCTGCCGTTAAATATTATTCATAGAGATGTCAGTCCTGAGAATATTATGGTGAACTTCGAGGGAAATATTAAAATTATTGATTTTGGGGTTGCTGTGGATTCTGAAACAAACAAGCGCTCCGCACATGAAGGAAAATTTTCATATATGTCTCCTGAGCAAGCAAATGCTGAAGATGGCTTAACGGCACAAACAGATATTTTTTCATTAGGGGTTGTTTTATGGGAACTGCTGGCAAATACTAGAATGTATACAGGGAGTACACGTCGGGAGGTCTTGAGAATGGCTGAAAAGGCGGAGTATAAAGACATTAGACGGTTTAACGGTAAAGTTTCAGACGAACTGTCGATAATTGTTAAAAAAGCCCTAGAGAAAGAAGTGGCTAACCGCTACCAAAGTATGAATGACTTCTATATTGATTTAAACAAATACTTAAACATTAACTACCCTGAGTTTACTACAGGCCTGTTAAAAGATAAAGTATCATCTGTTTGCCAAGAGGGGGCGGTCAATATTCAAAAAATGATGGAGAGTACTACTCGGGGGTCTGTCTATGAAACAGCTGTACATACTGTTAATTACGGTGATGCGACAGTAGTTTCAGATAAAAAAGAGAGGCGTAAAATTACAGGGAAAACATTTACAAAAAAGAAAAAGAGAATAAAGAAAGCCTCTTAGGAAAAAAGACTGGAAATGCTATCAATAGATTCTTGTGCTTTGGTTTTTTCTTTTAGTGCATTGCTGTAAGGGATGCCTGCTTCAGCACTTACTCCTATCTTTGGGTCAAAAGGAACTTTAAAAACATGAGGAACAGCATAGTTTTCAGTCAGTTCGGCTATCTTTCCTTCAGGAAAAAGGTTTAAAATTTCTCCAGTAGGGCTTTCAAAGCCAGACATGTTTTGAACAAGGCATTTAACTGGTGCTCCAATTTGCTTAAACATCATTATAGCCTTTTTGACTTCAGTAAGAGCTAAAGATTGTGGAGTTGAAACAACCACAGCGCTATCAATAGGAGTCTTTTGAGCAAGTGTTAAAGCGATGTCGCCAGTTCCTGGAGGAAGATCAACGATTAGATAATCAAGCTCACCCCATTCAACATCATGAAGAAATTGGTCCATAGCCTTAAAAAGCATTGGGCCTCTCCAAATAACGGGTTGATCTTCATCAATTAAAAACCCCATACTCATTAATTTAACGCCAAATCTTACTAAAGGTTTTATTTTTCCACCTTCAGTCATGTCGGGTCTTTGCTCCAAGCATCCAAAAAGTGAAGGAAGACTTGGTCCATAGATGTCGGCATCTAATAGCCCAACAGAGAAACCTTGTTGAGAAAGAGTGACTGCAAGGTTTGAGCTGACCGTACTTTTCCCAACGCCGCCTTTTCCAGAGCCAACAGCAATAATCTTTTTAATGCCAGGAATTCTTTTTTGCTGATCAAAAGGGTTCATATGTCCTCCAAAAGGGCTTTAAGTTGAGTGTGTAGTGATTTGGTAGCTTATTGCAGTAAAAAACACAACCTGGTACTTTTACAGGGTGCCAGAAGAACTTAAAATTGGATTTTACATAACTCTCACTCTAGTAGCTTTCTTTTTGTATAAAAAGAAGAAGCCTCGCCCTACTCAGTTGGATCTGAGTGGTTTTAAGAAAAGACATAAAGGCAAGGTCATTCCTGGAGTTAGAAAGGTTACAGCTGAGGTTGTTGAGGATGTCCCTGAACGCATGCCGGGTAATGTGTTTATGCATAAAGGCAAAAAGTATGATGCTTTAAAGGTTTTAGGGCTTCCTTTAGGGGCTGATGCTGCTGAGATTAAAAAGGCTTATGCTTATAAGGCCCAATCAGACTCTAAGAATAAAGAGGTTTATATTAAGGCTTATGAGTGCTTAAAATAAAATATCTTCTCTTGGTGGTGTCCAGGGTGAAGGTATAACAAGGCACTCTTGCTCAGAGTCTAAATCCAGACGAGCAAAACTCTCTTTGGACTTAATGGAGTATCTTAAATCATGCAGTGTGTTTTCAAAGAAAAATGGAATTCGAGCGTATGTAAACCAGGCTTTTGTTTTACAGTTTAATGAATAAACGTCTTTTAGTGTTTTAAGGGGCTGTGTATAAAGGCCATCAAATTTAATATGATCTGTATCTTCAAGTTTGGTAATAGTTGGGGGAACTCCTTTTGAGCCTTTCCATGAGGGGCAAGACTTTGAGAACAGCTTAGACGGGGAGTAGGTTCCTGAGTAAACACGGTACTCAGTATTATCTGTGAACACTCCAAGAAAGTGCCAACACATAAAATTTGAAGGAAAGGGGGAGGTTTCAATATCGATAAGCTTATAGCCGTCTGTTACTTTGGCCAGAGAGGTCTTAAGGTTACTTTTTGCATAAGTGCTCTGTAAGGCAAAAATACAAATGATGGAAACAAGAAAAGTGAGCCCTTCTTTGGCAACCCTTAAAGGGGTTTTGCCTTTTAGGTGAAAGAAAAGAACAAGTGAAAACAAAAGAACTAAAGTGGTGTTGACCCAGCTGCTAAAGCCAAGAGATGTAAAGATTAAAGGGCTTGATATAGAGAACCCTAAAAAGATGTAGCGAAAGTATCCAGACTTAATAATATGAAAAAATGCTGTAGACATGGTGATCCACAAGAGTGGCTCTATAATGTATAGAAAATCTCCATAGAGCCATTTGTTGTTTACAGGCCAGAAAGGGTGAACTCCGTAGGCATTCATAAAATCTAGTGAGACATGAGATATAAGTCCAAATGCTAAAACAGGTGTAATGTATTTTAAATTTTCTTTTGAAAATGGAGATTTAAATAAAAATTTAGAAATTAAAAAAGAGGCGGTGAGTACAAATAAAAACTCAGCAGCAAGGCCGAGTAGAGTGTGCGTGTGCCCTCGATGGTTTGTCATGTACCCTAACAAAGAAGAGTCGACTAGTTGAAGTAAGAGGTCAAAATCAGGAAAGTTACTAGCAAAAACTGAGAGGATGTGAAGGTTTCGTCTAAGTTTTGGTTTATCGCCATGCTTTTTTCGTACTGTTTGGTACAAGGCTTCAGTGAACAAAGCCCCTGCGGCAGTATGTGTAATGTTGTCCATTAAAGCCCTTCTTTGATTTTATTTAAAGAATCCCAACGTGTATATAGAGCTTCAACTTCTTCTTGTTTTTTTGAAATTTGAACAGAGAGTTCTTGGATTTGACTACTGTCACCAGCAGAGACGGCATTTTCAATTAGAGTGTTAAGGTCTGTAAGCTTATCTTCTTCTTCAAGGATAATGTTTTCAGCGTCTTCTAAGAATTTTTTATCTTTATAAGAGAGCTTTGCAGAGGGTTTCTTTATTTTTTTAGCCTCACTTACTGGAGAATCAGTTTTTGTAGCTTTAGAAGAAGAAAGTGTTGCTTTAAGCCATTGACCCACATCAGCATAAAAGATGGCTTCTCCCTTTCCATCAAGAGCTAAATAGTGTGTGCAAACGGAGCGCAGAAAGAATCTATCATGAGAAACAAGAAGCGCTAGGCCATTAAAGCTTAGGATGATGTCTTCTAAGATAGAAATTGTTTTTATGTCTAAATCATTTGTTGGTTCATCGAGTATCAAAACATCTGCAGGTTGTAAGAAGAGTTTGGCGATAAGAAGCCTTGCTTGCTCTCCTCCTGAGAGTTTTTTTATGGGGATGTTTAGGCGGTCCGCTGAAAAAAGAAAACGACTTGCATAAGATGCTACATGTACAGAACTCTCTTTAAAGATGACATAGTCTGATCCATCACCAAGAAATTCAGCTAAAGATTCTTCTTGCGGAAGATCGGATCTTTTTTGTTCAAAATAAACAATCTTTAAATCATCAGCAGTTTTAATACTGCCGCCAGTGGCTTTAAGTTCACCGTTTAAAGTTTTTAAAAAACTTGTTTTACCAGAGCCGTTATGGCCAAGGAGCCCGAAGCACTGCTTAGGGCCCATTGTTAGAGAAAGGTCTTCAATTAGGTTTAGGTTTTCATACCCCACACAAAGATTTTTAAGTTCAACTAGTTTTTTTGTTTTTCTTCCTGTGGAGTCAATCTCTAGGCTGACTTTCGATTTAACACTCTGGTTTTTGGCGTTAAGGTCACTGAGGTCTGCAATAAGTTCATGTGCTTCATTGATACGGCTTCTGCTTTTTGTGGTTCTTGCTTTAACCCCGGCTCTTAACCAGTCAGTTTCTCTTCTTGCTTTGTTCGCCATTGAGGCTTGCAAAGTCTGTTGGTTTTTAAGGTGTTCGTCTTTTTTGTCTAAAAAGGCAGTGTAGCCAAGGTTATAAGAGAGAAAACCATCTTGAAAAGCAGGGTTTATTTCAATTGTTCTGTTGGTGGTGTTTTCAAGAAGACTTCTGTCATGGCTGACGAGGATAAAAGACTGCTTAAAGGACTTTAAAAAGCCTTCAAGCCACAAGACTCCATCCCAGTCCATATGATTTGTTGGCTCATCAAGAATTAAAAGCTCAGGTTCTGTGGCAATAGCAATAGCTAAAGATAAACGCTTAAGCCATCCTCCAGAAAGAGTGCTGATCTTAGCGTTGGTGTCTTCAAAGCCTGTAATACTCAGGTAAGTTGAGGCGAGAACCTCAGCCTCATCGACTGAGCATTTGGTGTGTTCTGCAACTTTTTGACTAGTGTGGTGTAATATTTGAAGGTCTTTGGGGTGAGAATCAGTTTGTGGGACAAAAGCTAAGGCTAGATTTTTTTTGTATGTAATTTCACCGCTGTCTTCGACTTCTGTTTTAGATAGTATTTTCAGTAGTGTGGATTTTCCGGATCCGTTTGGTCCGATTAGACCAATTTTTTCTCTTTCAAATACACCAAAGCTGAGTTCGTCAAATAAGGTTTTATCACCGACACTTTTAGAGAGTTTATTAGCTGAAAGTAGAGTTCCCATATGCTAAAAGTGCCAGCTCTATACTTTATGTGCAACTTAAAGAGTTTTAGTCTCTACAAAAAACACTAAGCATATCGCTTCTGTCTTCAAGTTCTTCAAAAGAAGATTGGATGTAAACTTCGGTAAGTTCATTTTCATCTCCAAAAGTTCCAACAAATAACTTTGCAATAATAAGAACTCCTTCTTCAGGAAATTCTGCTTGAGCATCAACTAAGATGGATCCATCTGAACGTTGTTCAAATGAGTTGTCCGTGTAAGCTCCGTCAAACTCAATACGGCCAAGAATATCTTCAGAGTCACTTAGCTCTACAATGCCGTATTCATCAGCAAGAACAGGAAAGATGATCCCGGAGCTAAGAACTTGGATAGATTGTATTTGGTAAGAGCTGCCGCTTTTAAAGAAAGAGCAAGCCTGACGAGTGTCATAGCCTCGGGCTCCTAGAAACTCGACTCGGTCTAAGGCGTCAGTTTCTAGTTCATTAATCCAAATTCCTACGTTTTCAGAAGAGATATTGTCACTAGGGTCAGAGTCGCAGGCAGTAAATACAGAAAGTATAAGTAGAGATATTAAAAGATGTTTCATGTTAGGGCTCCTTTTTTAAAACCGTATAGTTCTGCTAAAGTGTGGGCAAGTCACGGATTGAAAGAAACATAATATTTGTTGTTTTACTTATGTTCCTCTTCTCTATTTGCTTTTATGTCTGTATAACATCCTAAGGTTCAAAAAGTTTCATTTAAATTATTTTTTTAAACAGAGAATGAGAATTATTCTTTGATTGCTTCCTTAATAAGCTTGTTAAGCACTTGTTATTTCAAGAGGAAACACGGGGCAAAGCTGTTGCCCAGGGGCAAAAATAGTGAGAAAAGAAGTCATAAATAAATGACTCTGGGAGGACTGCTTTGACTGCACCTGTGCCTACTTATAACTCATATGAAAAAATGTCTGATATCGTTGCCCTTTGTAAGGGAAGAGGCTTTGTGTTTCAAAGCTCTGAGATTTACGGTGGTTTGAATTCTTGTTGGGATTACGGCCCGCTAGGTGTTCAGCTTAAGAGAAATGTGAAGCAACTTTGGTGGAAAGAAATGACTCACCGAAGAGATGTTGTTGGTCTTGATGCCTCAATTTTAATGCATCCAACAACTTGGA
>JBOEFV010000007.1:9178-32911 GCA_050633065.1 Bdellovibrionales bacterium | reverse complement strand
AAATGGGACCTGGCAAAAGAGACCGAAAACCTTAATAAGGACACGTTTAAAAAAGAGCTTATTAGAGAGTTTCATTTCTTAAAATCTTTTGAAGTTGTTTTTGTGTCTGCATTAACAAGTAGCGGTGTAGATAAGTTATTTGAAAAGCTTCAAATGCTTAGAGAGAAAATGAGTAAGAGAATTGGTACAGGGGAGTTAAACAGGTTCTTTGAAAGAGCTATTAAGATGACTCCAGCACCTTTTTATAATAATAAACAAGTAAGGTTATACTACATCACTCAAACAAGACAAAAAACTCCAAGTTTTTTATGCTTTGCTAATCATCCTAAAGGGGTAACACCTGCTTACAGAAGGTTTTTAGAAAATAGAATTCGTGAAGAGTTTGATTTTAATGGTGTCCCAGTAAGAGTTTTCTTCTTGCCAAAAGACTCATCAAAAAGAGGATCTTCTTTTAATGATTGAGGAACGTTCAGCTTGGCGTAGCCGCTTTGGTTTTTATATAGCCTCTATAGGGACAGCTTTTGGTTTAGGGAACCTTTGGAGGTTTCCTTATGTTTCTATTGAATACGGTGGTGGAGCGTTTGTGTTTTTATACATCCTGATGGCATTTTTTGTGGGAATGCCGCTACTGATATCTGAAATTAGCTTAGGAAAGTATTTGCATAAAAAAGGAATGACTCTCTCAGAGCTTGTTGAAAAAAGTGATTCTAGAGCTAAATTTTTATTTAGACCACTTTTATGGCTTCCGTACCTGATTTCTTTTGTGGTCTTATCATACTACTGTGTTTTAAGTGGCTGGACTCTGCACTTACTTGTAAGGACAGTTGTTAACCTATCAACAGGTGTTTCATATTTTGATGAAGGAGTCTTTTTAGCTTTAAAAGAAAACCCTGTACTGCAAATACTTTTATCCGGAGTTCACTTAATAGTAGTGTCATTTATTGCAACTAAAGGTCTTAAGGCCGGGGTTGAAAAATGGCTTTCGTTTGTGATGCCATTTTTTGTGTGTTTTTTATTGTATGTTTCCTTTAAAATAATTAACCAAGCAGATCTTTTTGAATCAGCCCGGTATATGATTTATCCAAATTTTCACCTTTTAACGTTTAAATCCTTTTCCTATGCTTTAGGTCATGTTCTTTTCACAATGAGTTTAGGCTTTGGAGCAGTTGTAACCTTAGGGGCTTATTTACCCCAGTATGCATCTTCAGGAACGGCAGGGGTAAGAATTGCCGTAATAGACACTATTGTTTCAATTTGTATTGGGATTGTAATTTTTCCGGTTGTATCACTTTCTAGCTATGACGGTGCTTTAAGTGAGGCGTTATTTAGAGCTATACCAAATTTTATTCAAATTGAAGGGCTTTCACTGTTCTTAATATTAGGGTTTTATATCTGTATTTTTATAGCATCTATTAATGCTTCAATAGGTCTTGTTGAGACGATTATGTATAAAGTGAATGATTCTCTTGGTTGGACGAGAGGAAAAGCTTCTTTTATTCTATACGGAGCTACAATAGCTGCAGCAGCAGCAATTATATATCTTAATAAGGTGGGTACGGGAGTTATTTTAGGAAGAAGCTTTTTAGAGCAGATTGATGATGTGGTGATCAATCATATTCTTCCTGTTTCAGCTATTGTGATATCACTAATTACTTTAAGACTAGTTGAAAGAAGATTCTTAAAAGAAGAGTTTGATGTGGATGAAAAAATTGAAAACCTCAGGATATATTATTTTTGGAGGTTCTTCTTATATTTTATTATGCCAGGAATCTATTTGTTGTCTTTAGGGCTTCGCTTAATTTAGTTTTACTTAAAAGTTAAAGCCAATGCTCACCTGAATAGAGAAAAGGTCTCCATTTGGTTTTATCCCTGTAGGGATATCCTCTCCACTTTCTTCATGCTTTAAAATAACTTCTCTTCCTTCATTTGGAAAATCAGCTTTATAATAAATTGCTTGAAGTGAAACAAAGTTCTTATTGTTGTTAAAAAGGTATTCTACACCGGCTCCAATATCAAAACTTCCTACTGTGTCTCGTGAAGCAATGTTGGGTTGGGCGATTGTATTTGTATCCCTATTAATTTGTGAAAATCCTCCGACTATAAAAGGATTGTATCTTGCAATAGTTTTAGTGAGATTTTGAGTGTTTATAAAGTATTTTCCATGCATAGAAGTTGTGGTGTAGGTGGTTTGTCCACTGAAAGTAGCGCCTTCCTCCTCAAAATCATAAACAAGTGTATGGCCTCCTGTGTGGTATGATAACTGAACAGCAAATTGAAGGCTCATATAATATGTGAATGTTCCACCAAAATATGTATCTGATGATTGGTTGGTTGCAAGATTACCAGTAAAGGACCTCATTCCTAAAATTCCACCAATACTCAACATTCTTCCAAACTTAAAAAAATTGATGTCTGTTTCTTCAGTACTCGCTTCTACAAAGTCACTATAGTCAGCAAAAGGGTCAAAGGCATCATCAACCAGGCTGTCATCAGCATGAGAGGTGAAAGGAGTTAATAAAACCGTTAAAAGTAGTAGAAGAGTCGCTTTTTTCATTATGTCTTAATATCGGAGAGAGCGGCTCAAAACTGTACAGTGAAACATAATATTTTAATATCACTGATTAACCCTGTTTCATAAGCTTTTGTCGTCACTTAGGGTGATTTATTTGTTGGCAATAGGGAGAAATTGGCATATAAAAATCCTTCATTTTAGAGGCTTTAATGAAGAGCACATGGTCTAGCTTCCATTTGGGAAGTTAAAAACCTAAGCCGCCAACTAGAAGAGGAGACAATATGAAAACACATAGTGGTGCTAAAAAACGTTTCCGCCTAAAACCAGGTGGGAAAGTTAAAAGAAAAAAGCGTGGACTTCGTCACATACTTTCAAACAAATCATCAAAAAGAAAAAGACATTTAGGAATGATGGACCATGTTCATGAGTCTGATGTTAGAGAAGTAAAACGCATGCTAGGAGTGAGGTAGTCCATGAGAGTTAAAAGAGGAACCGTAGCACGTAAAAGAAGAAAAAAGGTTTTAGAAAGAGCGAGTGGTTATTACTCAGCAGGTAGCAGACTTTTTACTGTTGCTAAGGAGAGAAACGACAGAGCTCTAGTTTACGCTTACAGAGACAGAAAAGCTAAGAAGCGTGAGTTTAGAAAATTATGGAACCAAAGAATCAATGCAGCAGCTAGAATGAATGGAACTACTTACTCTGTTCTTATCGGTGCTTTAAAGAAAGCTAACATTGAACTAGATAGAAAAGTTTTATCTGACCTTGCAATCTTTGACCCGGCAGCTTTTTCAGCTGTTGTTAAACAAGCAGGATTATAATTAAACTTTGCCTGGTTCTTTATAAGAACTGGGCAAAAATTCTTAAATCTCAATCATGAGTAGATCTGAAGACCCAAAACTTTTTGAACAAAGAAAAAAAGATCATATTAGATGGTCTCTAGATCAACAGTCCCAAGTAGGCTTATCACCATCAGAACAAGTTAGATTAATACACGACCCTCTACCAGAGGTGAATTTTAAAGATATCAAAGTTGAAACAGCTTCTAAGGTTTTAACAAATTCAAAGCCTTTAATGGTGAGTTCAATGACTGGTGGTCATAAGGACTCATACGAAATAAATAAAATTTTAATGCAGGCTTGTTCAAATAAAAACTGGGCCTTTGCCACAGGGTCTTTAAGAAAAGAACTTGAGCAAGTTTCAGCTGAGTCATCAGATGATGAATGGACAGTTTTAAATAATGAATTTGGTAAGTCTTTAGATCTTATTGGAAACATTGGAATAGCTCAGGTTATTTCGCATGAAACAGAAGACTTTAAAAAACTTGTAAGTAGATATGGCCTTAAAGGGCTTTATGTACACTTAAACCCTCTTCAAGAGGTGATTCAGCCAGAGGGAACAACTGATTTTTCAGGTGGAGTAGAGGCTATTAAAAGGCTTCAAGAAACTTTGGAGATTCCAGTGTTTTTAAAAGAGACGGGAACAGGATTTTCTAAAAGTACCTTTGAAAAGGTAAAGGGGTTAAATCTACCCGCAGTAGATGTGTCAGGATTTGGTGGTACTCACTGGGGGCGTATTGAGGGCCTCAGGTCTAAAGAAGACTCAATGTTTGATAAAGCCTCAAGGGTTTTTGCTGACTGGGGGGTTACAACTGTTGAAAGTCTCCAGGCTGGTGAAAAGGTGCTTGAAGGGAGCTTAACTGAACTATGGGCCTCAGGAGGCTTAAGATCAGGTCTTGATGCTGCAATTTGCTTTGCTTTAGGGGCGAGGGTTTGTGGCTTTGCTGGGCCTATGATGCAAGCTGCTTTAGAGGGTGTAGAGGCTGTAGAAGAATTAATGGATCAGATTGAATACGAGCTACGAATTGCTTTGTTTTGCACGGGAACTTGCTCTATTAATAAGCTGAATAAAGAAAAGGTTTTAGAATATGGGACATGACTTTAAGGGTTTTTCAAAACTGAATAGAGCTGAGCGTTTTTCAAAACTTCAAGAGATGGGGCTTTTAGAAAAAGAAGACGTTAGGCTTTTAAAGGATTCACAGTTCTTAAAAAAAGATTTAGCAGAAGACTTTATTGAAAATTCTCTTGGTTACTTTCCAATCCCATATGGCGTTGTAACTCATTTAAAAGTTAATGGTAAAAAAGTTTTAGTGCCAATGGCAGTAGAAGAAACGTCTATTATTGCGGCTGCAAGTAAAACTTCAAAATGGATCAATGACAATAAAGGCTTTATCAGAACCAACAGAATCTCTAGAGAAGGGATTGGACAGATTCAATTTTCTCATATCAAAGACGGTGAAAGTTTTTGTCGCCTTGTTGAGACCGGTAGCCCTGAATGGGTGAAGCTTTGTAATAACTCAGTGTCTAAATCTTTATTTGAAAGAGGTGGTGGAGTTAAGAAGTTCACACCAAGAGTTATTAAAAGACCTGATGAAGGTTTAATGGGTGTGATTCATGTTTATGTAGACACCTGTGAAGCCATGGGTGCAAATGTTATAAACCAAGTTTGTGAATTCATTAAGCCTACTTTAGAAGCTGAGCTTTCTGAAACTCCAACAATGTGTATCTTATCTAATTTAATGGATTCAAACCTAACTGAAGTTACAGTGGAGTTTGAAGTTGAAAAAAGTTTGGGTGAAAAAATTCAAGAAGCTTCATACTTTGCTGAAGTTGACCCCTATAGAGCTGCTACAAATAACAAAGGCATCATGAATGCAATTGATTCAGTTCTTATTGCAACAGGAAATGACTGGCGTGCAGTAGAAGCTGGTGTTCACTCATACGCTGCTAGAGGAGAAAAGTATTCATCTTTAGCTAAGTGGAGATTTGAAGCACATGAAGACATTCCCTCAAAAGGTTTGTTAAAAGGTGTTATGCAAATACCACTTTCAATAGGAACAGTTGGTGGGGTGACTAAGCTTCACCCTTTTGCTCAACTTTCTATGAAACTTGCCGAGTCTAACAAAGTAGATGATTTAGCTGGTGTTATGGCGGCAGTTGGTTTGGTTCAAAACCTGGGTGCTCTAAGAGCGTTGACTACAGTTGGGATTATTGAAGGTCACATGAGGCTTCATATTAAGAACTTAGCACTTGGTGCAGGGGCAGAAGGAAGTGAAGCTCCTCTTTTACAAAAGAAATTAGAAGAAATTTTAAGAATCACAAAAAGAATCTCATTGTCTCAAGCAAAAGAGGCGTTAACAGAAATTCGCTCTGTTTTAAAAGGTAAAAAGCCTCAAAAACAAGATGCTTAAAAATATTCCAAGTAAAACCTTTTTAATTGGCGAGTATACGGTTTTACTTGGTTCAAAAGCTTTAGTTTTATCGCACAGTCCTTTTTTTTCAGTGGAAGACAAAAAGCCTGAAGAGGCTTTTCACCCAAAAAGCCCTGCTGGAAAACTTTTAAGCAAAAGCAAAAAAGAGCAAAATTTTACATTTTTAGACCCACATAAGGGATCTGGTGGATTTGGTGGTTCAACTGCAGAGTATTTGGCTGCATACCAGTTTATTAAGTCTGATACTAAGACAGATGAAATTTTAAAAGATTACTTTACAAATTTTGAAGAGGTTTCAAATAAACCTAGTGGTGCAGATTTATGTGCTCAATCTTACTGTGAAGAGGGTGTGCTAGAGTATAAAAAAGAACCTTTAGAGCATGAGCTTCATAATTGGCCTTTTAAAGACCTTGAGGTTTTAATTTTTAAAACTAAGGATAAGGTTAAGACTCACACACACTTAGACTCAGTATCTTTAGAAAATTTAGAAACACTGAAGGTTATAGCAGAAGAAGCAGTGGCCCTATTTAAAGAAGGCGATGAGCAAGGTTTTTTAGGTCTGGTTGATGCTTTTACAAAAGAGCAGGCTATGCAAGGATTGCTTCATGAAAATGCAATGAGGCTTATTTATGCAATTAATCAAATAAAAGGTGTCTCTACTTCAAGAGGCTGTGGTGCCATGGGTGCTGATGTTCTTGCTGTGTTTGTAAAGCCTGAAGTGAAAGAGTATGTTCTAGAAAAAATTAATGAAGAAAACTTAGGATTAAGGTTTGTGGGTTCAAGTCTTAAGGGAAATGTGTAGGTCGGTTATGGTGAAGAAAAAATGGAGTGCAGAGGCTCCTTCTAATATAGCGCTTATTAAATATATGGGAAAGAAAAATGCTGAGAAAAATATTCCAGATAATCCTTCAATTTCATATACACTTCCTCATTTACTTACAAAAGTTGAGTTGGAATTAGTCGAGCACCCAGAAGACTCGTGGGAGCCGTTAAATCAGGAAGGGTATTTCAGCCTTCAACTGGGACCGAAAGAAACTCAAAGGTATTTAAAGCATTTTAAAATGATTAAGGAAAAGTTTGGAATTAAGCAAAAGTTTATAGTTCGTTCAGCTAATAATTTTCCTGAAAACTGTGGTCTTGCAAGTTCAGCATCTAGTTTTGCAGCATTAACACTTTGTTCTGTTAATGCTTTCTCTGAAATTAACAATACTTCAGTTCCAGAGGTAAATGAAATTGCAGCACTGAGCAGACAAGGGTCTGGTTCATCATGTAGATCATTAATGAAACCCTGGTGTGTTTGGGCTGAAGAGACAGTTTCTGAAATAGCTTTTCCTCAAAGAAATTTATTGCATATGGTTGTTGTGGCTGACGGCGCTAGAAAAAAAGTCTCCTCATCTCAAGCTCATAAGAACGTTAGTTCAAGCCTTCTTTACTCAGGTAGAGAGGAAAGAGCTAGAATTAGAATGGGGTTGTTAGTTGAAGCATTAAGTTCAAATAACTGGAAAAATGCATTTGAGCTTTGTTGGAGTGAGTTTTGGGACATGCATGCTTTATTTGAAACTTCTAATCCAAGCTTTGGATATATGAATGAAGCTTCAATGAAAGTTCTTCATTATGCAAAATCTAGTTGGAGAAAAATTGATGATGGGCCAATTGTGACAATGGATGCAGGACCTAATGTTCATTTGCTTTTTAGAAGAGAACAGCTGTCTATGGCTAAGGATTTAAAAGAACGTTACTTAGACATGGGCTTTAAGGTCTACGCGGATAAAATCTAATTAGATTATGAAAGATCAGGTATTTTCTAAAGTTATTTTATGTGGAGAACACTCTGTTTTAAGAGGAGGCATGGCAATTGTTGCACCTCTTAAAGCACACAGTTTGTCTTATGATATAGAGACTTCAGAATCTTTTAATATTTCATATGCAGATAAAGTAAAGCCTTATGAAATACTGTTTGAAGGAACTATAGATAAAGCCTTAAGTATCTTAAATAAGACACGAGCGGACTTAAAGGTCAGTGTTCATGTTGAAACCATTGTCCCTTTAGGAAAAGGTCTTGGTGGTTCAGCTGCTGTTTCAGTATTTATTGCAAGAGTTATGAAATTTTTAAACTTTATAGAAGATGAAAGAACATTTTCATTCTCTGTAGAATTAGAGAACATGTTTCATGGTGAAAGTAGCGGAGTTGATATAGCAGGCTGCTTGAGTTCAGGTCCTCAATCCTACCTTAGAGGAGAGCCTTTAAAAGAGATCTCTTCAAATTTAAAAGATATTTTTTTTGGTTTAGTTGAGACTGGAGAAGTTGGTGAAACAGAAGTTTGTATTGAGCAGGTTCTTAAAATAAAACTTGAGAATAAAGAACTATTTCAAGAGCTTGATTTTAGAATGGACCAAGCTTCAAAGGAACTTGTTAGTGCATTAAATGAAGGTTCTTTGGAAGGTGTGAAAGATGCCTTTGGCTTAGCTAAATCAGCATTTATGGAGTGGAAGCTTGTAACTCCTAAGATGGGTGAAAAAATGAAAGAGCTTATGAGCAAAGGGGCTTTAGCTGTTAAGCCAACTGGGGCTGGTATGGGTGGTTATATTTTATCAGTATGGAGTGATGAGGACTTAGCTAAGAAAGCATGTTCGAAAGTCTTTAAGTTATTTTGAGGTATGTTGGGGTTTCCAACGTGCAAACTGAGAGGTCGAGTTGGGTGATTCTTGAATAGATAGTGTTAACCTGTTAATGGAGGCGTAACTAAAGAGTGTAAATATATAGGAACCTAATATCAAAGTATTTGGTGGGACAATTGGAGCTATTTTGATGCAAAAAGTGATTATGTAGTTCTCTTGCCTCATTGATACTGCTGGTTTTTAATGCAAAAGGGAGGTCGAAACTTATGAAAAACAGTGTTGTTGTGAAACTACCATGGTTGCCGATTGTAATCAGACTGCTCTTTGCTCTTTGCTTACTTCTTTGCGCTGGAAGCTTAGGCTTTCGTCATAGAAACTTTATGATTATTTTCCCATTGGGATTGGCTTTCACTGTTTTATATATCGGAGGAAAATGGCACCTTTGGAGAGCTATTCTTAACAGTCGAAAACAGACTGTCATTATAAAAAACCTTTGTATAACCCTTCCTATACAGATTTTTTTAGCTGGATTAGTTTATTTAATTGGTTTGGGTTTGGGGAGAATTTTCACAACACATTCTTTTGTTACCTCCGTAACTAAAGAAGACCTTCTTTTAATACTTATTCTGGTAAGTGTTGGTTTAATAGTATTGGTTTTTGTCAATTGGTTAGAGGGAGGCGTAGGGCCAATTGCATATCAACTTAATCAAGATCGGGGAGCTCACTCACCTGAAAAGTCTGATCCATACGATTTTAAAGTTTTAAGTGAGCCGGTCACTAAGAATAATTTGTTTTCTTCATATCGAGGATCTCAGGACTATACTTTTACAGCGCTAACACGAGCGGTGGAGACCAATGACGATAAACCTAAGCGAGAACCTTTTAGTGCAACAGAGACTATGATTGCCAGCACAGAAGAAAGGTTGGGGTTTGTTTTACCTGAGGGTTTAAAAGAACTTTATAGATTTAAAAATGGCGGATATGTTCCAAACATATTTGTCCCAAAAGTAGCTGATCCAGCTCCTTTACATGATCATTGGGAGAATGCTTTTGGTGGTTATGAGAATCTCTACAGTTTAAAGAGCTTGCGCACTGTGTATGATAGCATTTTAGATTTTGCATACGAAGACGATACAGAGGCTTTCCCTGAAGGTAGTGAGAAACTGCTTATTTTAGCTCAGTGGTATCAGCAAACGACCTTTTTAGATTATCGTTATGAGGGAGAGCCAAAGGTGGGCATTGCTGATTTTGATGATGAGAATTGGGAAGACCATGCTTTGTGGTTTAAAAACTTTGATGAGTTTTTCTTAGAGTTTAAGCGGATAGATTTAGACTTTGACCGTAAGGTGAGACCAAAAGAACTGATGTCAAAGGGACCTGTGGTATCTAACAGGAATAAATTTTGGCTTTATTACGGTGATACATCAGATCATGGTGTAAACGAGCAGGTTTGGAAAACTACGGAAGATAAGCTTCAAGTAAGTTTGCCTTTGGAGTTGAAGCCTTATTTGGAGATCAGTAATGGCGGTTCTCCGTACTATAATAAATCTGTTGCAATGAAAGGTGGAATGGACCTAGATTTTAAAAAAGGAGTTTTTCCAGGTGGACGTCTTTTAGGAGTACATAGATGGGTTTCGTTAGAAGAACTCTCAGGTAGACTCGATTTTGTTCATGGGCTTCCTATGTGGTCGGAGATTTGGAAGGGGGCAGATAAGCTAATAGTGATTTCTGCAAAATTTGATTCTGCGCTGATGTTAGATTATAGACTGGAGAGAGAACCTCGGGTCATATATGCTCCGAACTTAGATGAACCTGAAAACATATTGTCATTAGGTAAAGTAAAGAGCTTTTTAGAAAGTTTGCGTGCGGAAAAAGAGCCTCATTGGCAAGGTGCGCCTATAGGAGATGAGAGTTTATCACCCAGAAGTCTTTCTTTAGATTGTTTTTGGGTTTTAGAGCGCTGTCAAAAAATCGATGCTCAAACTATCGAGAACTACGAAAAACTGTGGGAGTGCAAGCTTCCAGCGAAACTTAAAGAGTGGATGTTGGTTCATGATGGCGGAACTGTAAGGTTTCGCTATCTTCCCCCGGTAAAACCGAATCTGTATGGTCATTTGAATCCTACTCCAGAGGTGGAGACTTGGGTAGATATCTTGCCAGATGGCATTTTGCCTATTGAAAAATGGGCACTGTTGGAAGATTGGCGTCGAGAGCATGCAGAAGGTTTTGGAGAGGCTCTGCGGCAGCGTGGTTATGCTCAATATGTTAAAGAGGAATTTGGAGATTTAAAAAAAATTTTAGTGCTAGCTGTTGGGCAAAAAAGATTAACTCTCTTGGATTTTAGCCGCAGTAATAATGTCGCGGATCATTCTAGTCTTGTACAAATCGTCAAAACTCCTACGGGTTGGATGGAAGGCTATAGAAGTGCTGTGTTTAGAGCGCTGCGTTTAAGGGCGAAGCATAAAGAGTTGGTGTGATATGCTACTAGCTATTGAAAAACTGTATGCTACTTTTGCAAAGAGTCCCAGGCCAGAATCTGTATGTCTTAGTTCCTGTAATCAGTGTTTTTCAGGGGAGTAAGAAGAACACCCACTGTTACGATCTTCTTATAAATAATACTCAGGCCGTCTAGTAGGACAGTTTGTGCAAATATTGGCTCTTCTTTCTAATAGCATTCTTTAGCTAAGTTCATAAAGAGCGATTGATAAACAAGAATTTACGTTTAAAGATTCAACATTGTTAGAGATAGGTATAGATAAAAAATTCTTAGAAAGACTTTGTGGTATATGTCCGCCTTCTTCACCGAGAAGTAACCTTATAGATTTTCCTTGAAGACCGCATTCTTTTATTGGAGCCCCCGTTTTATCTAAAGAGTATATTTTAGGGTCGTCTAAATCCTTAATGCTTGGCCCTAAATAAAGAGGGGCTGTTAAAATTGCACCACTAGAGGATTTTATTACATCTGGAAGAAATGGGTTTGCAGACTCTTGTAAAAGTATAATCTTTTTAACAGAAAAGGCCTGGCAGGTTCTAATTAGAGCGCCAAGGTTTTTAGGGTCTCCAACAGGTAAAAGAACTTCAACCCCCTCAGGTTCTGTAGACAGGTTAACTTTAGGGATGTCTTTTGTTGTTAAGAGGCAGATGGGTTCTTGTGAATTTAGGTTAGAGATTTCTTGAAACAGATCTTTGCTTAATAAATAGTCAGGGCTTGTACTTTCTTGAAAGTGAATTTTTTTAAAATTAAGGCCTGATTGCTCAACCTCTTTTAAGATGTGTTGGCCTGCTGCTAGAAAAAGCCCCTCTTTTTTAATGCCTTTTGATGATGTTAATGACTTTAACATTTTAAAGGTTGGATTTTGAGCACTTTCTATCTTTTTCATGGTCTAAGGCCGCCTTAAATAATTCAAGATTAGGTTGCCATAAAATCAAAAATAATCCAATATTTTAAGTATGTTACCAGAAAAAATTAATCAGTTAGTTGAAGAGAGTTACACTAAAGCTTTGGCTCAAATAAGCCAGGCTGCTAATTCAAGTTCGTTATATGAAGTAAAGGTAGAGTACCTTGGAAAACAGGGAAAGTTTACCTCGATTTTAAAAGGTTTAAGTGAACTTCCAAAAGAGGAGCGTCCAGAGGCTGGAAAAATTGTAAATGTTAAGAAGCAAGAGATTGTGAAAGCTTATGAAGCAAGAGAAGTTGAGATTGAGAAAGAAGAGCTAAATGCTTTAATTTCAAAAGAGACCTTTAACTTCTCAGTACCAAGAAAAGGTCATGAGTTAGGTAGCCAGCATCCTATTACAAAGATCACGGATGAGATGGTGGGGATTTTATCAAAAATTGGTTTTTCTGTAAGAACAGGTCCTCATATCGAAAGTGATGAGAATAATTTTTCAAAATTGAACTTTCCTAAAGATCACCCAGCTCGTGATATGCAAGACACATTTTACATTGATCCAGAGTATGTACTTAGAACTCACACATCTCCTATTCAGGTAAGAACTTTAGAAAATGAAGCTCTACCTTTAAGAATTCTTGCTCCCGGTGCTGTGTTTAGATGTGACTCAGATATAAGCCACTCTCCAAACTTTAACCAGGTTGAAGGGCTTTATGTTGATAAGAATGTTTCAATGTCACATTTAAAAGGAATCATCGGATATTTTGTAAGAGAGCTATTTGGTGAAGAGACTAAAACAAGGTTTAGACCAAGCTTTTTCCCTTTTACAGAGCCTTCAGCGGAAGTTGATTGCACATGTCCACTTTGTAGTGGAAAAGGTTGCCGTGTTTGTTCTAACTCTGGTTGGATTGAAATTGGTGGTTGTGGACTTGTTCACCCTAATGTTCTTACGAGTTGCGGGATTGATAGTGAAGAGTGGCAAGGTTTAGCATTTGGCTTTGGTGCAGAGAGAATGGCAATGATTAAGTACGGTATTGGTGACATCAGGCTATTTAATGAAAATCTAATTAATTTTGTGGGGCAGTTCTAATGAAATTATCTTTAAAATGGTTAAGTGATCATATTGATGTAGCAGACTTTTTTGATAAGCCAATGGAGCTTGCCGATAAACTTACGGATGCAGGCTTAGAGGTTGAAGAAGTGACTTCTCAAGCTGAAGCTTTAAAAAATGTTGTAGTAGGTAAAATTGAAAAGCTAGGAAAGCATCCGGATGCTGATAAACTTACGTACTGTGATATCAATGTAGGGGCAGAGACTTTAAAAATTGTTTGTGGAGCAAAGAATCACAAAGAAGGTGATAAAGTTTGTGTGGCAACCATTGGTGCTGTTCTTCCTGGAGATTTTAAGATTAAGAAATCTAAGATCAGAGGGGTTGAGAGTTTTGGTATGCTTTGTTCTGAAGTGGAGCTGGGGCTAACTGAAAAGAAAACAGATGGTATATTGATTTTGCCAGAAGATGCTCCAATTGGAGAGGCTTTTTCAAAGTATTATGGTTGTGATGATGTTACTTTTGAAGTGAACGTTACACCTAATAGAGCAGATTGCTTAAGTCACTTGGGTTTAGCTAGAGAGATTTCAACGCTTTTTGGAAGACCTTTAAAGAATAAAGAGATAGCTAAAGCTTCAAAATTTGAAAACAAGAAGTCAATTTCTATAGATTTGAAAAATTCAGAGCTTTGCCCTAGATATATGGGGCAAATGGTTTTTGGTGTAAAAGTTGGCCCGAGTCCTGAATGGTTAACAAAAAAACTAGAATCAGTTGGAATGAACTCGATTAATAATATTGTTGATATCACAAACTATATTATGATGGACAGTGGTCAGCCTTTACACGCATTTGATGCGGGCCTTGTAAACGGTGGAAGTATCATTATTGATAATGCTGTAAAAGGTGAGGCATTTACAAGCCTTGACGGCACTGAGTATAAACTAAGTGGTGAAGAGTTAACAATTAGAGATTCAAAAGGGCCAGTTGCTTTAGCAGGTGTTGTTGGTGGTGAGAATTCTGGTGTTACAGAAAAAACAGTTGATGTGTTTATTGAGGCTGCTCACTTTATACCTTCTGGGGTGAGAAAAACTTCTAGATCATTAGGTATTGATACAGACTCAGCGTATAGATTTTCAAGAGGAACAGATGAGTCTAGAGTAAACGAATGTTTGGATGAGGCAGTAGCTCTTGTATTAGAAGTTGCAGGTGGAACTCCAAATCAAGAGATAGTAGAAGCTTATCCTAACAAAAAAGAAGTTAAGGCGATTACTGTTTCAGAAGCTTATCTTAACCAAAGACTGGGTTTTTCAGTTACAACAAAAGATGTTGAAAAGTGTTTTGCAAGTTTAGGTTTTGAATCTTCTATAAAAGATGGCGTGTGGACTGTTAAACCTGCGCAGTATAGATGGGATATTGAAATTAAAGAAGATCTTGTTGAAGAAGTGGGTAGAATTGTTGGTTATAATAATATTCCAGAAATTCTACCAGCAGTTTCTTATAGTCCTCAAAATGAAAATTCAAATTATAATAATTTTAAAAACTTAAGATCTGATCTTATGGGTTTAGGTTTTAATGAAGCTGTTCATTATAATTTTTACTCCAGTGCTGAAGAGGCTTCTTGGGGAGCTGAGATGCTAGGTTTAATGGGTGCTGGTGATAAAGAAATCATCAGTATTCAAAACCCTCTAAGCTCTGATTTGTCTAAAATGAGAACCTCTATGGTTCCTCAGTTTATTTCAAACTATATTAGAAACTGGAGACTTGGAACGAAGTCGGGTCGTATTTTTGAAATAGGAAAAGCTCACTTCAAAGGGGCTGATAAAAGCTATACTGAAAGTGATTACTTATGTGCTGCCGTTTGGAAAGAGGATGAAAAGTCAGCAGAAACACTTGAAGGTTTAATTACTTATATCTCTGAGTTCTTTGAATCTTGGGGTGTATCTAAGTGGAGAGCCGATGTTTTAGATGAAAGAGCTGCAGACATTCTCCATCCAAAGCTTTCAGCGAGCATTTTTGCTGAAGGAAAAGAGATCGGTTACATATTTTCTTTAAACCCTGGAGTGGCAAAAGAGAATAAAGTGCCTTCTAACCTTTGTGGCTTTGAGATCAACCTAGATAAGTTCTTAAAAGGAAAACCTAGACCTAAGAAGTTTAAAGATTTCTCTAGGTTTCCTATTGTTGAGAGGGACTTCTCAGTGACTGTAGACCAAAGCTTTTCGTATGATGAGGTCTTTAAAAAGGTTAAGAAAACATCAGGAGAATTCTTTAAAAGCCTTGAAGTGCATGATGTTTATCAAGGAGAGAAGATTCCAGAGGGTAAGATGTCAGTTACTTTTAGAGGTAGATTTCAGGCAAAAGACAAGACTTTGTCTGAAGATGAGTTAAAAGTTATGCAGAAAAAAATACTGGCAGAACTGGCTAGTTTGTAGATAGAATATAGATGGAACTGAACGATACGTAAGGGGGGTCTTATGGCTGATGAGCAAGGATCTGATAAAGGTAGAACAGTAACTAAGCTAGACTTGGTAGAGAACGTTTATGAAAAAATAGGGTTTTCTAAAAAAGAAGCTGGAGAGCTTGTAGAGTCAGTTTTTTCAGAAATTAAATCTAAGTTGATTACAGGGGATAAAGTAAAAATCTCAGGTTTTGGTAATTTTGTTGTAAACGATAAAAAGCCTAGAAAAGGTAGAAACCCTCAAACAGGTGAGCAAATTACCATTTCAGGAAGAAGAGTTTTAACTTTTAAAGCGAGTCAAATTTTAAAAGAAAAGATCAATGATGAGGGGGCTGAATAATGGAGACCATAACATTATCAAAACCAAGTGTTAGACTAGATAAAGATTATGGTGCTGACTTAGAAGTTTTATTAAGTCTTGTTCCAGACAAAATGGCTTTTAAGATTGGTGAAATTTCTGAAATGCTAGGGCTTAAAAACCATGTTTTAAGGTATTGGGAATCAGAATTTCAGGGGCTAAAACCAAAAAAATCAAGCAACAACCAAAGAATGTACACGCGCCGTGAAATTGAACTGCTTTTGATGATTCGTAAATTTTTATATGTCGATAAGTTTTCTGTGTCTGGAGCAAGAAAGGCTTTGAGGCAATGGCAGAAAGAAAAAAAGCAGAAGAAAACATTCTCTCTTACAAACAAACTAGATCACTTACAGGATGATTTGAGAGATTTAATAGCAGATATAAAAAGCATTAAAACTGTGTTATAAATTGATTTTCTTTCAAACCCCTGAGATAAAGCAGTTCTGCTGGGATGGGGAAGATGTTAAAAGCATTTTTAGGTTTAATTTTATTTTATTCGATATCGTTAGAAGCTAAAGAGTGTGTAGTTTTAATGCACGGTTTAGCAAGGTCTGCAGATTCTTTTGTGATAATGCAATACCGAATGTACACAGAAGACTATGAAGTCGTGAGTATAAATTACCCCTCAACATCATATACGATTGAAGAGCTCTCTGAAGTTTATGTTCCAGAAGGCATTAACAGATGTGGAGATGTTGATAAAATTCACTTTGTAACTCACTCAATGGGTGGAATTCTGGTTCGCCATTATTTTAAAGAATATGGGGTTCCTGAAAATTTAGGGCACGTAGTTATGCTTGCTCCTCCTAATAAAGGTTCTGAAGTTGTTGACCACTTAAAAGATCTTGTCGGCTATGACTGGTGGAATGGTCCTGCGGGAAGACAGCTTGGCACAGAGGACACAAGTGTTCCTAATCAGTTAGGCCCTGTTGATTATTCTGTAGGAGTAATTGCCGGAACAAAAGAATCTTTAATCTTATCAAATTATATATTAGGCCCAAATGATGGAAAAGTTTCGGTTGAGAGCACTAAAGTTGAAGGGATGTCTGACCATATAACTTTTTATGCTTCTCATACTTTTATTATGAACAGTGGGTGGGTACGTGACCAAACAGTTGAATATTTAAAAACAGGAGCTTTTGCCGACTAGGTTTTGTAAAGCTCTTCTTCTGTCACTGTCTCTTATACACATCTCCGAGCCCACGAGACGCTCANNTTGTAAAGCTCTTCTTCTGTCAATTCAGATAAAGAAAGTTTCCCTAAAGAGCATAAGAGTTCTTGATGCTCATAGTTTATGCCCTCAATATACTGTGCAACTCTTTGTGCCTTAATCTCAATGTTAAGGCCGGACTCTAAATGCTTATTATGAGTTGTTATTCCTACTGGGCAAGTGTTGTTATTGCACTGAAGCGCTTGTATGCAGCCGATGGCCATGAGGAAGCCTCTTGCTGAATAAATTGCGTCAGCACCTTGTGCTAAAGCCATAAACTGCTTTCCTGGTGAGACGAGCTTTCCGGAAGCAAAAAGCTTTAGTTTATTTCTGACATCTTTTTGAACAAGGGTGTTTTGAACAATTTCTAAAGAGTCATGTATGGAAAGGCCGACATCTNNCATCCATAAAAGTTTTAGGAGCGGCTCCAGTTCCTCCTTCAGCGCCGTCAATGGCAATATAATCTGGAAAGAGATCTTGTGATTTCATTTCTTCAATGAGGCCTTCAAACTCTGAAACTTTACCGATGCAGATTTTAATGCCCACAGGAAGAGCTGATATGTCTTGAATGCTCTTAATAAACTTCACTGTGTTTTCAGAACTTGTACATTCAATATGCCTAGCCGGAGAGATTACATCTTTTCCCATGGGGACGCCCCTAAGCTCTGAAATTTCTTTACTAATTTTTTCTTTTGGAAGCATCCCACCTTTTCCTGGCTTGGCTCCTTGAGAAAATTTTATTTCAATCATTTTAACGTTAGAAAGGTTAGAAATCTCTTTTAGCTTTTCAACGTTTAAACTTCCATCTTCATTACGAGTTCCAAATTTAGCAGTACCCATTTGAAAGATAAGGTCACAGCCTTCTAAAAGGTGATACTTCGGGTGTCCGCCTTCTCCTGTATTCATGGCTATTCCTGCATACTTTGCACCTCTTGCCAGGGCTCTAACAGCATTCTTTCCTAAAGCTCCGTAACTCATGGCACTTATCATAAAAGGGTTCTTAAGTTCATATGTGTTCTTAAGTCCTCTTTCTTCTCCAATTTTTAAGGAGAAGGGCTTTAGATCTTTTTTCTCTGTTGGAAACATAGAGTGGCGAAGTTTCATCTCGCTTTTGCCATAATCCATCTGGGTTCCAAAAGCAGAAGTAGAATTAACACCTTTTGCTTTTCTGTAAATGTCACTTCTCTCAACACGGTTAAAAGGTCGCTCTTCTTGATCATTTGAGAAAAAATATTGTCTAAATTCCGGGCCGATACTTTCAAAAACGTATCGTAACTGTGCAACGATTCCAAAATTTGATAAGAGAGTGTGGTGCTTTTGAATGTGTAGATAGTAAAAGTTTACTGAAAGCAAATATATGAAAAAAGCTGCAGGGAAATAAAAGTAAGGAGAGACTCCAAACCCTAGACATAAGAATACGATTGATGCGACAGGGAGTAAAACATTTACAATTCCTGCAAGCCTTTCTAAATCAAGCGTTATACTCCCGCCAAGTTGATTCCCTTTCATATGTGCCCCGATCCGTAAAAGTGTATTTCGTAATTTTAATGTGTTTTTGTTTAGTTTTCAAGATGTCCTAAAGTCGGACACAAATCTGTACAGATAAAACGTGGGCGGTATCCGGGCGGCATGAATCTTTGAATATAGAGGCTCTATCAAGGAGAAGTAACTATGAAGACAAAGACTGTAACAAAAACTGTAGCTGAGAGATTTAAAAAAATGATGAAAGTGCCTTTTAAAGAGCTGGAGGTCTCTAAAGATTTGTCATTTCTTTTCTTTCAGATTGGAACGGAGCCTTACTATCTTAAGGTTGTTGGGTAGTTAGTCGCAAAACCCTATAGTGTCAGCAGAAAAGCCGTGTGTGGTCTTTAAGAAAGAGATCTCGCAACCGTTAGCTCCGTTTACACATTTACGGATTTTAACATTCACAAGCCTCTGGTACTGCATTGTGCACATCATGTTTGGATCAGGCTTGTAGCCAAAATCTGTAGCCAGAGCATCTGTAAAGCTTCCATCAAGAGAATCTGAGTTTATAGGGGTAGCGGTGGCACAAAGGGAGTTTTCATCAGGAGAGAAGCCTTGAGATGTTAAAAAAGTTAGCTGACAAGAGTTTATGGCAAAGATGCAGAGGTGAGAAATTTCATTAATCAATGGAGTTGGTTCAACAATCTCTGGAGTGCAAGAGCCTTGAGAGTAGTTTAGAAGGGCTATTGAGTCTAGAGCTATAGGGCTAAAAGCCTGAAAGTTTCCTTGTTGATTAAGGTTGTCCTGAGAGTGAATTTCTGAGCAGTTTTGATAGCTAATAATGATCACAGGAATGATAACTACCAGCATTATGGAAAATGATTTAAAAGCTTTCATAAAATCTCCTAATAGGTAGAGCAATGTACTGGTTGCTAAAGTATGTGATCTAAAGAGCTGATGTCCCACTCAACAGAGCCGGTTATAAAAAGCCCTTTTTCACCTGCAAATAATGGAATTTGATCTAAAGAAGTGAATGAATATCGGTAAAGAGTCTCAGTAGACTTCACCCTAAATTCAATGTGAGCTTCACCATTTGCAAGTTGATAGATTTTAAGAGCCTGTCCGCTGTTAGATTTGTACTTGTAAAGCTCAACGGCGGTGCCGTTTGAAGCTATCACTTCCCCTTCTGTAGTGAACTGGGTGCACTGTGCTTGTTTTGGGTTAAGCAAAGAGCAATTGTAATTGCTGTAAATAAGATTGTCGTAAATCACCTTGTCTGTTTCAGATGAAAGATCTAGGAGAATATTGTGTTCAGTTGGAGTTTGGGGAGAATTTAATGGAGCCTGGGTGCCTGAATATTCGCTAAAATAGACAAGAACACTGAAAAAACTGGCTGATAAGAGGACTAATTTTTTCTTCACCCGAAACTCCTTATATCCATTCAATTATATAGTGTTGAGAAAGTAAATAGGATGAAGGTCTGGATCCTCTTAAGACGGTGACTAGAGGGCTAGAAGCTGCGTAAAATTTCAACGGAACATAGACAAACATTGACATAAAACACAATTTTACCTCTTGTTATATGAATGGGCGATAGAAAAAATACACTTGATCACACTCTTCCAATTTCTTCAATTTTCTTGAAAGCCGAGAAGGTGCAGGCAAACCTAGATTTTCTGGAAAACCTTTCTTTAAAGAGGGAGTCTAGACACGGACTAAGTCTTAATACTGGTGCAATAGGTTTTCATATTGATAGAGAAAAAAAAGAAGTAAGTTTTTTAGAGGCTGATCTTGAAACAGTCGTTCAATTTTTTAGTGCTTTACTGCAAACTGAAGAAAACTCAGATGATGTAAGATTAAAAGCCGTTAAACAGTTTTTAAGCGGAGAAGATGAAACTGTAAAATTTTTCCTGTCTACAAAAAATAAAATTTACATTGAAAAAGAAGAAGAGGTCTCGTTGTTTGAAGAGGGCCTTTTAAAAGGCTCTGTACTTCCAGTAAATAAGGCTCAAGAAAAACTAGAGTCAGAACTTAGTATTCTAGATTGTTTTTTTATTAAGTTTAGTTCAGGAGAGCTTTTTAAATTTTCAGATTTAGTAAGGCACCCTTTGGCGATACTTCTTCCTTGGGAAATGGTTGGTGCTACAGGAACTGTTGAGCCAATTTTATGGAGAAAGCAGGTTTTAAGACCTGATGCTAATATATACCAAGAAGAAGAGGATGCTGCGAGTAGAGTGATAAGATCTTTAGAAAGCTTGGTTTCTGAAAAAAAAGTAAAACTCTTTTTATTGGAAAAGCCTTACGATGATAGAGGTTATAGTTTGTCTTTTACTGGGAGCTTTAAAACCTCTAATGAAATTTTAAGTGTAAATATTAAAGATGTTCTTTTTAAGAATGCGAAGCTGAGTTTAGAGGATAGAAGTCTATCTTTAAGGTTGGACTATGATATAGACCTAACAAAGGCTCGAATGATGGACTCAGTATTTCATCTTAAAGAGAGTGGTGAAATTTTCATTACAAGAGAAGATGAAATCCGAGAAGAAATAAAAGATCTGTTCTCTGCAGATAAACTAAAGTTTAAACTAAAATCCCTTGCTTTTGATGTCTCTGAAGACAATTTGAAAAAGTCAGTTTCATACAGTGAGTCATTTTATCAAAAGCCTATTGAAAAAATTAAAAAGCTTGAGAAGATTTTTCCAGTAAAGATTTCTCATGACCTTAGTGTGAAGGCTGTTGATCCAGGAAAGTTAAATTTGATTTTTTCAAATGTTGAACCTTCAAAAGTAGAGCTAAAGTATCCAGATATTTCAATTGATCCCAATTCATATTTAATGAGTCGGATACTTAGAATTTTACTAGGTGTAAAAGGTGGTCTTGCGGCATATCTAGGAAAAGACGCTGCTAATATTGCTGTAAAAGGAAACAAAAGGCTTTCAGAGTTAAAACTGTTAAAGAGCTCGGGGTTTTTCTCATTCTTACTTATGGAAGTTATGAATGCTTCTAAAAAAGGATCAGAGCTTGATGAGGCAGCAATTTGGGAAAGACTTGATAAGGTTATCTTAAAGCTTACTTATGCAGAGACAGAGGATGCAACTGAAGCAGTATCAAGTTTTTTTGTAGAATATGTTAATGAGTGCCTTCATGACCTTTTTGAAAGAGATAAGTATGAAGTGTTACAAGTTCTAGAATCTCAAGTGGCTATTATGTCTTTTCAGCAAAATGTATTTGATTTTGTGGAGCCTCTTTTAGGGAGTTTATCGAGCTATTATAAGAGTAAGACTTTTAGTCTTGATGATTTCAAAGGCTTTGAAATTAGGCCTCAGCAAAGTGTTAAAGAGGGCTTGAGTTTAGAGCTTCATAGTCCTTGCCCCTTAAATGTCGGTAACTTTATTGATAAGAATGACTGCATAATTAATCAAGAAAAAGTTAAGATTATGAAGCAAGGGGCTTTTAAGGCGGAGCTTAAAGTTGTTGATGCACCTGCAGAGAATAAAAAAATAGACTGGTTTGAGTTAGATCCAAAATACTACTTTGATGGGGTGGAAATCACAGAAGAAGAGGCGAAGGCTTTTAGAGCTAATGCTGTTGTAAGGCATAATGGTCAACTGTTCTTCATACCTGAAAAAGATGTTCCGGTAGTGAAATGGCTTAACTATTTTTGGGATAGAGTTTCTTTAGATAAAAAAAGCTCATCAAATGAAGAAGATGGTGAAGAGATAGGGCCTAAGTTTTACAGGTCTCATATTTTAGATATCTTGGCGTTGAGTNNGCTGAAGGTGGTGAGGCTTGGCAAGCTATTGCAAACGAATATGACTCTATTGAAGAGGATATGGAGTTGTCTTTAGAGGGCTTTGACGGCAAGTTAAAAACCTTTCAAGGAAAAGGCGTCTCGTGGTTAGCTCAGCTTTATAGAATTGGCTTAGGCGGTATTCTTGCTGATGATATGGGTCTTGGTAAGACAGTTCAGATACTAGCTTTTTTAAATCACCTAAGAAAAACAGATGAAAAAAGGCTTCACCTTGTAGTGGTGCCAACGTCATTAATTCACAACTGGAAGAGTGAGGCAGAGAAGTTCACTCCTGATCAAACAGTCTTCACTTATAAAAGTGGCTTGCAAAATGAACTTAGAATGCTTGATAGGGGAATAGTCTTAGTTACTTACGGTCTGTTAACAGAACAACAAGAGTTGTTTCAAGAAAAAGACTGGGATGTCATAATTTTTGATGAAGCCCAACAGCTTAAAAATATTAAATCAATGAGATCTCAAGCGGCTAGAAACATTAAAGCAAAAGCTAAAATATGCCTCACAGGTACTCCAATGGAAAACCACTATGGGGAGTTCTTTTCTTTAATTGACCTTTCCGTTCCAGGAGCTTTAGGGGATCACTCAGCATTTATGAAAATATACGGCCCTAGAAAAGTTAGTGTTGGTGAAGTTGGTAAAAAAGAAATTGATTACTTAAAACTTAAATCAAAGCCTTTGGTTTTAAGAAGAACAAAGGATGAGGTTTTAAAAGAACTTCCAGACAAAACAGAATCTATTGTCAAAATTGACTTTGATGAACAGCAAAGAGAAATTTATAGGAATGTAGCTCTTTCTTGGAACTCTAAAGTTCAAAAGATTTTAGTGGATCAAGGAGAGTCTAAATCTCAAATTCAAATGTTTGCAGCTCTTATGAAGCTAAGACAGGTTTGTTCCTGTCCTGATGTGGTGGTGGGAAATGAATACAAAGTTTTAAGCCCTAAGCTTTCTTTAGTAGTGGAGAGAGCTGAAGAGTTGTTAAGCTCTAATAAGAGCGTATTGATTTTCACAAATTTTATCTCAACTCTTGATAGTATTAAAAAAGAACTTAAGAAAAGAAATTTAAATGTACTTTCTATAACAGGTAAAGACTCTCAAAAGAAAAGAGAACAGACTTTAAATGAGTTCAATGAAGACGGACATAAAGCTTTAGTGATGACACTTAAAACAGGTGGGGTGGGGTTAAACTTAACAAAAGCTAACTACATCATACATGTTGAACCTTGGTGGAACCCTGCTGCAGAGAACCAGGGTACTGATAGAGCTCACAGAATCGGTCAAAAGCAGTCTGTTCATGTTTATAGGTATATAATGAACAACTCTATTGAAGAAAAGATCCAGACATTAAAAGAAGCTAAGCAAGAGGCTTTTAACTTACTCTTAGTTGAGGACACTGACGCAATTGATTCAGCTAGCTTTAAGGGTGGAACAGGCCTTACTAAAAAGGACTTTGAGTACCTATTAAGCTAGAGAAGTGTAGAATGCTTATATTAGAGCCTATTTGTTTTCAGGGCTTGACCTTATAAGTAGAACACATATAGATTGATTTTTCCTGGCGCGGGATGGAGCAGCCTGGTAGCTCGTCGGGCTCATAACCCGAAGGTC